>CAUABB010000030.1 GCA_958427155.1 uncultured Oscillospiraceae bacterium
GATCCAGGTTGTCATTGTCCCAATTGCGCAGCACAAAGAGGGCGTTCTTGAAAAGGCGCGCGAAGTTGCTGATTCTCTGAAAGATGCCTTCCGCGTGAAACTTGACGACTCCGACAATTCCCCGGGCTGGAAGTTTAGCCAGTATGAAATGAAGGGTGTTCCGCTTCGGCTGGAGATTGGCCCCCGCGATATTGAACAGGGTCAGTGTGTGTTGGTTCGCCGCGATAACCGTGAGAAGGTTGTTGTAAAACTGGAAGATTTAGCGACCGAAATTCCAAAGGTGCTTCAGGCGGTTCATGACGGACTTTATGAAAAGGCCCTCAAAAACCTGGAGGAGAAAACCTTTACTGCCCATAATTATGAGGAATTTCTCGATATTGCTGAGAATCATCCTGGTTTTATCAAAGCTATGTGGTGTGGAAATGCCGAATGTGAGGATAAACTCAAGGAAGTGACAGGCGGTGTTAAATCTCGGTGTATTCCGTTTGAGGAGGAACAGATCAGTGACACCTGCGTCTGCTGTGGGAAACCGGCAAAGCATATGGTATATTGGGGAAAACAGTATTAATACAAATAGAAGCAATCTGTTGTGCAATTTGCACAACAGATTGCTTCTATTTAAAAAATATTTCTACAAACATTTTGCTTGCTGTTGTAGAACGCCTATAGTATAATAATAGGGCACGACTGCGACAGATATGCGATGAAGCGGGAGGTGGCCGCCTGAAATGGCGGGGAATTTCCGTGGAGTATGTCCGATTTTAAACCGGGCGACAACAATTACTGAACAAGTAGTAGGGTATATACTGTTGTGGAATTCCACGATAAGTATACCTGCGTCGTATGGGTATGGGGTTCTTGCGGCTCTGTACTGGATTTCCGGAAAAACTGCGTGTTTTTTCGGTTTTTTTATGAAACATTGCGAAACACACGGCGCCGTGTTCAGAGGTTGATGTTCACCGCGAACATTTTTAAGGAGGCGATGAAAGTGGCAGTCAAGGAAAAAATCAGAATCAGACTTAAGAGTTACGATCACAGTTTGGTGGATGCTGCGGCGTCTAAAATTGTAGAAACCGCAAAACGTACAGGGGCACGGGTATCCGGTCCAATTCCGCTCCCAACTGAGAAAGAGGTTGTAACGATTCTTCGTGCTGTTCATAAATATAAAGACAGCCGGGAACAGTTTGAGATGAGAACCCACAAAAGACTCATTGACATTTTAAGGCCGTCCAACAAAACTGTTGAGGCTTTACAGGGTCTTGAGCTTCCTGCCGGCGTGGAACTGGAGATTAAACTCTAAAGACCGCGGCGCAGGTCAAGTTGGCGGTTTCCGTCAACCAATAACCGAATAGGAGGAAAGACAATGAAAAAAGGTATCGTTGGTAAGAAAATCGGCATGACGCAGATTTTCGATGACAACGGCAGAGTGATTCCGGTAACCGTTGTGGAAGCCGGCCCCTGCGTAGTGGTCCAGAAGAAGACCGCTGAGAACGATGGCTATTCCGCTGTACAGCTCGGCTTTGGCGAGATCAGCGTGAAAAACGCCAACAAACCGCAGAAAGGTCATTTCGCGAAAGCGGACGCCGCGGTAAAAAGAACGCTGAAAGAATTCAAACTCGACGATGTGGATTCTCTCAATTTGGGAGACATTGTGAAAGCTGACACCTTTGAGGTCGGCGACATTGTAGATGTTTGTGGCACCAGCAAAGGTAAAGGATTTGCCGGCACCATCAAGCGTTATAATAACAGATCGCTGAAAGCGACTCACGGTACAGGTCCGGTTGCCAGACACGCCGGTTCTATGGGTGCTGGTTCAGACCCGTCCAGAATTATGAAGGGCAAGAAAATGCCTGGTCATCTCGGAGCGGAAACTGTAACAGTTCAGAACCTTGAAGTTGTTAAGGTTGACGCTGAAAACAATTTGATTGCACTCAAAGGCGCAATCCCCGGTCCAAAGGGCGGTATTGTCACCATTAAGAGTGCTGTGAAGAAAGCTTAACGGAAGGAGGAAGCAACATGCCAAGCATGAAAGTACTGGATAAAAACGGCAAAGAGGTTTCCACGATGGAGCTTTCTGATGCTATTTTCGGCATAACTCCAAATGAGGCAGTTATGCATATGGCTGTGGTTAATTTCTTGGCTAATCAGCGCCAGGGGACGCAGTCTACCCTTACACGCACTGAGGTTCGTGGTGGTGGCCGCAAGCCTTGGAGACAAAAAGGGACAGGTCATGCAAGACAGGGTTCGATCCGCGCTCCGCAGTGGAGACACGGCGGCGTTGCTCTTGGTCCGAAGCCCCGTGATTATCGGTTCGCTTTGAATAAAAAGGTTCGCGCTCTCGCACTGAAATCTGCGCTTTCTGCAAAGGTTCAGGGCGGCGAGATGGTGATTCTTGACAGTTTCGGCCTGGAAGAGTACAAAACCAAAGAAATGGTTCGTATCCTGAGCGCGCTTGACGCGGGCAAGAAAGTTTTGATTGCCCTGCCGACAGTCGATCAGAAGGTCATTAAGAGCGCAAGCAACATTCCGGGTGTGAAAACAACACAGTACAACACTTTGAATGTATATGACATTCTCAACTGTGATAAAGTAGTCATGCTCAAAGATACCGCTCTCAAACTTGAGGAGGTGTACGCGTAATGAAAGCACCGCAGGATATCATTATCCGCCCGATCATGACAGAGAAATCCATCACGAGCGTTGCGGAGAGAAAATACACCTTTAAGGTCGCGAAGGATTCCAACAAAATTGAAATCGCTCAGGCGGTTGAAGCTCTGTTCGGCGTAAAGGTCTTGAAAGTTAATACGATGAACTGTAAGGGCCGCGCAAAACGTGTTGGGATGAACGCCGGCTTCCAGCCTGACTGGAAAAAAGCGATTGTCACCCTCACAGAAGATTCTAAAGGAATCGAAATTTTTGAGAGCCTGGCATAATGCCTTTGTGACAGTCCGGAGTTAATCCGGACGGTGATGTATGAGGGCGGCGCCAAACGCCCTCGCTAAACCGAAACAAGGAGTGAAAATAATGGCAATTAAAAGCTACAAGCCAACAACCCCGTCCAGACGTCATATGACGGTCATTGACTATTCCGGGTTGTCTAAAGTAGCGCCGGAGAAAAGTTTGCTTGAGCCGCTCAAGAAGACTTCCGGACGCAACAGTTACGGCAGAATTACCGTTCGTCATCACGGCGGCGGAAACAGAAAGAAATACCGTGTAATTGATTTTAAACGCGACAAAGTTGGGATGAACGCGGAGGTAATGACTCTGGAGTATGATCCGAATCGCTCCGCTCACATCGCACTGGTAAAATATGAAGACGGCGAGAAGCGTTATATTATCGCTCCGATCGGCTTGAAAGTCGGCGATATAGTAAGAGCTGGTGAAGACGCTGACATTAAGCCGGGCAACGCTCTTCCACTGAGTGCAATCCCGGTTGGTACCGTCATCCACAACATTGAGCTGTATCCGGGAAAAGGCGCTCAGCTGGTAAGATCCGCCGGAAACATGGCACAGCTGATGGCGAAAGAGGGTTCTTATGCGTTGATCCGTCTGCCTTCCGGTGAGCAGAGAAACATTCCTGCGAATTGTATGGCGACTGTCGGCCAGGTTGGAAATACCGATCATGAGAACACCCACATCGGCAAGGCCGGTAAAAAACGTCATCTGGGCTGGCGCCCAACTGTCCGCGGTTCTGTTATGAACCCGAACGACCATCCGCACGGCGGTGGTGAAGGTAAATCTCCTATCGGACGTCCCGGACCTGTTACGCCTTGGGGTAAACCGACCCTGGGTTACAAGACCCGTGCGAAACATCATCGCTCCGATAAGTTTATCGTAAAACGCAGAAATGCGAAGTAATCGGAAAGGAGACAGATGAATCTATGGGCAGAAGTGTTAAAAAAGGACCATATGTCCAGCCGGTCCTGTTAAAACGTGTTCAGAAGATGAACGAAAACGGGGAAAAGGTTGTTCTGAAAACCTGGAGCCGCGCCTCTACGATTTTCCCGGATTTTGTTGGTCATACATTCGCAGTTCACGATGGACGCAAGCATGTTCCGGTCTATGTGACCGAGGATATGGTAGGACACAAGCTCGGCGAGTTTGCTCCAACCAGAACCTATAAGGGCCATGCCGGTTCCAAGACATCAAATAACGGTAAGAAATAGGCCGGAAGGAGGATTTTGAATGGAAGCAAGGGCTTACCTCAGACATGCCCGTATCGCCCCGAGAAAGGTTCAGATTGTTCTGGATTTGATCCGCAATAAGCCGGTCGACCTCGCTATGGCGATCTTGAAAAACACACCGAAAGCCGCGTGTGAGCCTCTGGTAAAACTTCTGGCATCAGCTATTGCTAACGCCGAAAACAACCACAATATGAACAGAGACGAGCTTTATGTAGCGGAATGTTTTGTCACCCCGGGTCCGACCCTGAAACGGATTCGTCCGAGAGCGCAGGGCAGAGCCTTTAAGGTGCTCAAAAGAACTTCGCACATCACCCTGGTCCTGAAGGAAAAGGAATAAGCTGAAAGAGGAGGTAAACTATGGGACAGAAAGTAAACCCACACGGCTTTAGAGTGGGCGTTATCAAAGACTGGGATTCCCGCTGGTTTGTGAACGACGCTGCTTTCGGCGATACTCTCGTTGAGGATTACAAAATTCGTAAATTCTTAAAAAAGAGCTTGTACGCTGCAGGCGTTCCGCAGATTGAGATCGAGCGTGACGCCCTCAAAGTCAGAATTCATATTCATTGTGCAAAACCGGGCCTTGTAATCGGTCGCGGTGGCGCTGAAATTGAAAAACTTCGCGCGACTCTCCAGAAAATGCTTGGGAAAACCGTGCTGATCAACATTGTTGAAGTAAAACAGCCGGATCTTAATGCACAGCTGGTCGCTGAGAATATCGCTTCCCAGCTTGAGCGTAGAATTTCTTTCAGACGCGCTATGAAACAGAGCATCGGAAGAACGATGAAATTGGGCGCGAAAGGGATTAAAACAACAGTTTCTGGTCGTCTGGGCGGTGCGGAAATTGCCCGTACAGAAAGCTATCATGAGGGTACAATCCCTCTTCAGACTATCCGTGCTGATATTGACTACGGCTTTGCTGAGGCTTCTACCACTTACGGCCGTATCGGCGTAAAAGTATGGATTTATAAAGGCGAGGTTCTCAAAGGTGAGGTTGGAGCAAACTCTTCCCGCAGAAATGAGAGAACTGAAAGCCGCAGAAGACCCCGTAGGGAAGGAGGTAGCAAGTAATGCTGTTACCGAAGCGCGTAAAATACCGTCGTGTCCACAGAGGACGTATGACTGGTAAAGCAACCCGTGGCAACACGGTTTCTCACGGCGAATACGGTTTGCAGGCTCTTCAGCCGGCTTGGATCACCTCAAACCAGATTGAGGCGGCCCGTATTGCCATGACCCGTTATATTAAACGTGGTGGTCAGGTTTGGATCAAAATTTTTCCGGATAAACCGGTTACCGAGAAACCGGCTGAAACCCGAATGGGTTCTGGTAAAGGTTCCCCGGAATATTGGGTGGCTGTTGTAAAACCCGGCAGAGTTTTGTTTGAAATTGCCGGTGTTTCTGAAGAAGCTGCCAGAGAGGCTATGCGTCTTGCGATGCATAAGTTGCCGATCAAGTGTAAATTCGTATCTAAGGAACAGACAGGCGGTGAGCAATAATGAAAGCTGTAGAAATTCGTGACTTGTCACTTACCGAAATTAACCAGAAGGTGAGCGATTTAAAAGCGGAGCTTTTCAACCTGCGCTTCCAGCTCGCGGTCAATCAGCTTGAGAATCCACAGCGTATCAAAGCTGTTAAGAGAGATATTGCCCGTTTGAAGACTGTTCTTCGCGAGCGCGAACTCAAGGAAACCGCTGAGAAGTAAGAAAGGGAGGAGTTAAGCTGTGAGTGAAAGAAACCTCAGAAAAACGAGGGTAGGCACAGTTGTCAGCAATAAAATGGATAAAACAGTTGTTGTTTCCATTGCGGACAATGTAAGACATCCTCTTTATAAAAAAATTATTAAACGCACCGTGAAACTCAAAGCACATGATGAGGGCAATACCTGCAACATCGGTGACAAGGTTGAGGTCATGGAAACCCGTCCTCTGTCGAAAGACAAGAGATGGAGAGTTGTAGAAATCATTGAAAAAGCGAAATAATGATGCCGAAAGGAGGCATGCACTGTGATACAGATGCAGAGTTACCTGAAGGTTGCCGACAATACCGGTGCGAAAGAGCTTATGTGTATCCGTGTGTTGGGCGGTTCCCGCAGAAGGTACGCTAATATTGGCGACGTTGTTGTTGCTTCGGTCAAAAAAGCAACACCCGGCGGCGTTGTTAAAAAAGGTGACGTAGTAAAAGCCGTAATTGTTCGTTCCTCGAAAGGAGTTCGTCGTGACGATGGAACCTATATTCGTTTCGATGAGAACGCGGCTGTTATCATCCGTGAGGATAAAAACCCGAGAGGCACCCGTATTTTTGGGCCTGTTGCGAGAGAGCTTCGTGAGAAAGAATATCTCAAAATCCTTTCGCTGGCGCCCGAAGTACTTTGATGGGAGGTGCGCTTAGAATGAGTAAAGTACACGTTAAAAGTGAGGATACTGTTGTTATCCTGACCGGCAAGGACAGAGGCAAACAGGGCAAAGTTTTGGAAGTCAGCCCTTCTGAGCAGAAAGTAATTGTTGAGGGCTGCAACATTATCAGCAAGCATGTAAAACCGAGAAGAATGGGTGAAACCGGCGGTATTGTGAAAGCAGAATCTCCGATTTACGCCTGCAAGGTTCAGCTTGTCTGCCCGAAATGCAAAAAGCCGACCAGAGTTGGTCATAAGATTGCTGAGGACGGCAAAAAAGAGCGCCTTTGCAAAAAATGCGGCGCAACCTTTTAAGTGAGGAGGAAAAGACATGGCAAGATTGAAAGATGCTTATGTGAAAGAAATTGCCCCGGCTTTGATGAAAAAGTTCGGCTATAAAAGCGTCATGCAGATTCCGAAACTTGAGAAGGTTGTAGTCAACGTTGGCTGTGGCGAAGCCCGCGATAACAGCAAGGTTATCGACGCGATCATGAGCGATCTGGCTGCTATCACCGGCCAGAAACCGATCGTCTGCAAGGCAAAAAAATCTGTAGCGAACTTCAAACTCCGTGAGGGCATGGATATCGGCGCAAAAGTTACTTTGCGTGCCGAAAATATGTATGAGTTTGTAGACCGTTTGTTTAATGTTGCGCTTCCCCGTGTAAGAGATTTTCGTGGAATCAACCCGAATTCTTTTGATGGACGCGGCAACTACAGCATGGGTCTTAGAGAACAGCTCATTTTCCCTGAGATTGATTATGATAAAATTGACAAAGTTAGAGGTATGGATATCTGCTTTGTCACCACCGCAAAAACAGATGAAGAGGCCAGAGAGCTTTTGTCTCTCATGGGCGCTCCGTTTGAGAAGTAAGGGAGGAAACAGTTAATGGCTAAAACGTCCATGAAGGTAAAACAGCAGAGAGAGCCGAAGTTTTCCACCCGTGCCTATAACAGGTGTAAAATCTGCGGAAGACCGCACGCCTATCTGAGAAAATACGGTATCTGTCGTATCTGCTTTAGAGAGTTGGCTTATAAGGGCCAGATTCCGGGCGTGAAAAAAGCAAGCTGGTAAGCTGCTAGAAGCAAAGGAGGTTGACGGCATGCAAATCACCGATACAGTTGCTGATATGCTGACCCGTATTCGGAATGCAAATACAGCAAAACACGACACGGTGGATATACCCGCATCCAACATGAAAAAGGCGATTGCCCAGATTCTTGTTGACGAGGGTTATGTAAAGAGCTTTCAGGTCATTGAAGACGGAAAGCAGGGGATTATCCGTATCACTTTGAAATACGGTGAAAACAAATCCCAGGTGATTACAGGATTGCGCAGAGTTTCCAAACCGGGTCTGCGTATTTATACAAACGTTGAGGATATGCCAAAAGTTATGAAAGGTCTGGGTGTGGCGATTCTTTCCACTTCCAAAGGTATCATGACTGACCGGGCAGCGCGCAAAGCAAATGTCGGCGGCGAAGTCCTTGCGTTTATCTGGTAAAGGGAGGTAAGCGTCGAATGTCACGTATTGGAAGAAAACCTATCGATGTTCCCTCCGGTGTAGATGTAACAATTAACGGAAACCACATTACCGTTAAGGGCCCCAAGGGAACACTTGAAAGAGATTTTCATAAGGATATGTCAGTCGCTCTTGAAGGCAGCGTAATCAATGTTGCTCGTCCGAGCGAAGATAAAGAGCATAAAAGTCTGCACGGTTTGACCCGTACTCTGATTGCGAACATGGTCGAAGGTGTTACCAACGGCTTTTCAAAGGAGCTTGAAATCAATGGCGTTGGTTACCGTGCGGCGAAACAGGGAAAAGACCTTGTGATGAACCTCGGTTATTCCCACCAGGTGATCTGTTCTGAAATTGATGGAATTTCCATCGACGTTCCAAACCCGAATAGAATCATTATTTCGGGTCCGGACAAACAGAAGGTCGGCCAGTTTGCTGCTGAAGTTCGTGAAAAGCGTCCGCCTGAACCATATAAGGGTAAGGGGATCAAGTATGTTGACGAGCATATTCAGCGCAAAGAAGGTAAAGCCGGTAAGGGCAAGAAGTAATTAAAGGAGTTGACTTAGAATGGTGAAAAAGACTGCTGGAATCAATTCCAGAATCAAAAGACACCGCAGAGTCCGTGCTAAGATCAGCGGTACACCTGAGCGTCCACGCCTTAATGTTTTCCGCTCCTCAAAAAACATCTATGCGCAGATCATAGATGATGTCAACGGCGTTACTCTTGTTGCGGCTTCGTCGATTGAAAAAGGTTTTGAAGGAAGCGGCTCCAACAAGGAAGGCGCTCGTAAAGTAGGCCAGTTAGTTGCAAAGAAAGCTTTGGAAAAGGGAATCGAAGAGGTCGTTTTTGACCGCGGCGGTTACATCTACCATGGCCGAATTTTGGAACTGGCTGAGGGAGCCCGCGAATGCGGCCTCAAGTTTTAGGAGGAGGTATTCATTTGGCTATTATAGATGCTAACGCATATGATCTGAAAGAAAAAGTGGTTGCCATCAACCGTGTCTCCAAAACCGTAAAAGGTGGTCGTATCTTTAAGTTTGCCGCTTTGGTCGTTGTCGGTGATGGAAATGATATTGTCGGTTTTGGCCTTGGAAAATCCGGAGAGGTTCCGGACGCAATCCGCAAGGGAATTGAGGATGCGAAGAAAAACCTCATGAAGATTTCCATTAATGGTACCACAATTCCTCATGAAGTGATTGGACGCTTCGGCGCCGGCCGTGTTTTGATGAACCCTGCTCCGGAAGGTACTGGCGTTATTGCTGGTGGTCCTGTCCGTGCTGTTATTGAGGTTACCGGAATTAAGGACATCAGAACCAAGGCTCTGCGTTCCAACAACCCCTGCAATGTCGTAAGAGCGACGATTAACGGGCTTGCGTCTCTGCGTACTGCTGAGCAGATGGCTGAGATTAGGGGTAAGTCGGTTAAAGAAATTTTAGGATAGGGAGGATTTAACTCATGGCAGATAAAATGATTCAGGTTAAGCTCGTGAGAGGTCTTTCCGGTAGAAAAAAAGATCAGATCGCTACGGTAAACGCGCTCGGCCTTCGCAAAATTGGCGACGTTTCCATGCAGCCTGACAACGAGGCAACCAGAGGGAAAATCGCAAAGGTTTCTCATATGATAGAGATTGTTGAAGGCTAAAAATGGTTCTATTATAAAACCATTGGTCAAAAGACATTTGCCGCTTACTAAGGCGGCGGAATGGAGGTTAAGATGAAACTGCACGAGTTAACTCCGGCGGCTGGTTCCAACCACGACGTGAAGCGCAAAGGGCGTGGCGCTGGTTCCGGAAACGGAAAAACCGCTGGCAAAGGCCATAAAGGTCAGAATGCTCGTTCGGGTGGCGGTGTACGGCCGGGTTTTGAAGGTGGACAGATGCCGCTTCAGAGACGTATCCCGAAAAGAGGCTTCAATAATATTTTTGCAACCAAATATTCTACGGTTAATGTTGCAGACCTGAATAGGTTTGATGACGGAGCGGTTGTTGATCCGGAAGCTCTTATGGCTGCCGGCCTTGTCCGCAAAGAGCTTGATGGTATTAAGGTTCTTGGAAATGGTGAACTTACCAAAAAGCTGACCGTAAAAGCTACTGCTTTTTCCGCTTCTGCAAAAGAGAAGATTGAAAAAGCGGGTGGCGCTGCGGAAGTTTTATAAATGACCGCGTGCTTTTTACACATTGTCGTTATCAGACGGAATGGAGGGCAAAATGTTTCAGACAATTCGAAATGCGCTTGCAATTCCTGAAACAAGGAAAAAACTCCTTTATACTCTGTTGATTATTGTGATTTTCAGGGTAGGTTCTGCAATCCCCGTTCCTTTTCTGGATCCAAGTGCGCTGAAAGCGATGATTGAATCCAGCGGTGATTTTCTGGGTTATCTCGACATTATGACGGGTGGTTCCTTTGCGAATGCAACCTTGTTTGCAATGTCGATTACCCCATATATCAACGCGTCTATTATTATCCAGCTTCTCACTGTGGCCATTCCTCCTCTTGAAAGAATGTCCAAGGAAGGTGAGGAAGGGCGTAAAAAAATTGCAAAGGTTACCCGGTATACAACATTTGGTCTTGCGTTGCTTCAAGGAATTGCCTATTATTTTTTGGCGCGCAATTCCGGTGCGGTCAGTTATATGGATGGCGGTTCTGGTATTTTTGCCGCTTTTGTAATTGTTGTTACCTTTGTTGCCGGTACTGCTGTAATTGTATGGCTTGGTGAACGGATCAACGAAAAAGGGATCGGAAACGGTATTTCCATCATTCTGTTCGCAGGTATTATTTCCCGCGGCCCGAATATGATTGGGACGCTGATTGCTTACTGGAATATGAATAACCCGCTTTATTATGTATTGATTCCGCTAGTTGTGGTAGTTTTCATTTTCATGATTGCGTTTATCGTTTTGATGACCAATGCTGAACGGAGAATCCCGGTTCAGTATGCGAAACGGGTTGTTGGCCGGAAGATGTATGGCGGTCAGAATTCCCATATTCCAATTAAAGTGAGTATGAGCGGTGTTATGCCGATCATTTTTGCAAGCTCGTTTGTTTCAATTCCGGGCACAATCGCGGCTTTCTTTCAGCCGGAAGATGGAAGCTTCTGGAAAGGATTTCTGGATGTATTTAATTACACCAGTATCTGGTACGGAATTATATACTTCCTATTGATTATTGGGTTTAATTATTTCTATGTGGCAATTCAGTATAATCCGATTGAAATTGCCAATAATCTCCGCAAGAACAGCGGAGCAATTCCGGGAATTCGCCCGGGCAAGCCTACCAGCGACTTTATTTCCAAAGTTCTTTCCAAAATCACATTTGTCGGGGCGGTGTTCCTTGGGATTATCGCGATCTTCCCGATTATCTTCACCAATGTCAGTGGAATTAATATCGCCATTGGCGGTACTTCTATTCTGATTGTCGTCGGCGTTGCGCTTGAAACAATGAGGACGCTTGAGTCTCAAATTACTATGAGACATCACAAAGGCTTTTTGGAATAACGGAGGGGCAGTATGAACCTGATTTTTTTAGGTGCACCGGGAGCTGGAAAGGGAACACAGGCTG
>CAUABB010000031.1 GCA_958427155.1 uncultured Oscillospiraceae bacterium
CCCGTCAATATCAGAAGTGCATTTTTCAATTGCATTCTTCATGAGTTGAACAATTTCCGGGCAATAATATTCGTCGTTAATGATCTTCGAAAGCTGCCAGTCGCACAAGGAGGTATATTTCCCCAAAACATCTCCCAGCCCCGCGTAGATCATATTTTCCGGTGCTTGACAAAGAATATCTAGATCAGCGATTACGGCACGGGGTCCCACTGCCGGATAGGTTACTTTCAAATCGTTGACGATCAGAGGAGAAACAGTGGAAACGAATCCGTCCATAGAAGGTGCAGTAGCCACGATTACATAAGGAATATTCAGTTTGTACGCCATATAGCGTGAAAGGTCGTTAATAGTGCCTGATCCAACTGCAATAACGAGATCGGTTTCAGCTGGAATACTTAAAACAAGATCTGCCAAAGATTTTTCGTTTGGAACAAGTTGCCCCTCCGTTTCAAACACATGTGGCTGAACCGTTATTCCACGATCCAAAAGCTGCTGTTCAACTGCCTTACCCGCAATATTATAGGTATTGCTGTCAGCAATTAGAAAAACGGTCTGTGCTTGATATGGGCGGATTAGATCAGCTACTCGTTCGACAGCTCCTTTTTCAATTACAATCTGATCAATATCAATTTTATGTTTTTTTCCGCAGCTGCAGGAAAAAACTTTTCCCGGGAAATCGTTCAGTTCTTGATAAGTGATACCCACGTATGGTTCCTCCTTGATTATGTGATATAGATTCAATTAAAATGATACCACAATATCCCAAAAACTCCAAGTTAAACAGAATAAAATAAAAGCCCTTATCCCGAAGATCATTTGATCTGACAAATTCGGAATTGGACTTGAAAATTATTTGGATAAAATGTTATACTGTGTAGCAGGTTTAAAAACATGGAGGAATTATTTATATGTTTAAGAATGTTATTGTCAGAACCCCTTGTGCCGCCATGGTTCATGGTATTACGGGCTCTCCGGAGCTTGGAAAACCGAATTACGAAAAAGCACTTTTGCAGCATAAGGCGTATATTGAGGCCATGGAGCAATGCGGTGTCACTGTTACAGTAGCTCAGCCGGATGAACGCTTTCCTGATTCTTGTTTTGTCGAGGACGTTGCAATTGTCACCGATCAAGGTGCTGTTATTACTAATCCTGGTGCTGCTTCTCGTAATCGTGAAGTTGATTTAATCCTTCCGGTTTTAAAACGGTTTTACCAAGATAATAATATTTATTATATTAAGGCTCCCGGTACGCTGGACGGAGGCGATGTTATGATGGTAGAAAACCATTTTTATGTTGGCCTTTCTGACCGAACCAATGAAGAAGGAGCTCATCAGTTAATTAAATTTTTAGAAGATTTTGGTTATACAGGGTCTGTAATGCGTGTAGAAGGCCTTCTTCATTTAAAAACCGGTATGACCTATATTGGAGAAAACCGTCTTTTAGTTTCAAAGCGTTTTGCAGATAGTCCTGAGCTTGTAAAATTTGAGAAAATTGTTGTGGACTATGATGAAGAATACTGTGCTAACTGTATTAATGTTAACGGAAAATTGATTGTTCCTGCTGGGTATCCGAATACGCGGAAAAAGCTTCAAACACTGGGAATGGAGATTATACTGGTTGAGATGTCAGAATATAAAAAGATTGACGGCGGCTTAACCTGCTTATCTCTTCGCTTTTAAAGTGACAAAGGAATTACTTCAGCGTTTCCGTACAGATCCTTCTTCTTATAATGGTAACAGATAAATCCATCAGGAAGAGGATTGTTTCCAGAAAACCATTCTATATGACATTCTTTAGGGTTGATTTCCGCTGGCAGAGTGGCAATCAACCTTTTTATTTGCTGGCTGTTCTGTTTTGTAATAGGATGATTTAAAAATTTAGGGAGAATCTGTACACGTTCTCTTGCAAAAATATCAAACTTTATAGCTTCCTGTAGAAGCGGAAGCTTAGCGGCATTTTTCTGTTCACATAAGGAAAAAAGTAGCTGATAGCCCCCGTATTTTCCAAGCTGACGGACAGTCGTACTGTTTTTAACCAAATACTCTGCGCTTGCTTTGTAAAATTCAAAAGGAGAATCAAAAAAATTCTCTAAAAGTGTGAGGGAAAGGCGGAACCTTCCACTGTTGTATAAAAGCTCTACAAGTTCTTCGATCCGTTTTAAGAGGGTAAGCTCTGTAAAAGAAATGTCCTCCGTTTTAAGTACTTCATAGGGAGGGTATCTTCGGCAGGAAATTTTGTAAATTTTAGCTTCATCTGCGAGAAGAGATCCAGGCAGAAGCTTTAAAAAACCGAGCTGAATTTGGTGTGGATGGAGCCGATAAACCTCATTAAAAGAGTTTACAAATGAAGTGAGACTTTCTTTTGGAAGTCCGGCAATTAAATCGAGATGGAGATGAATATTCTTTCCCGTTAGGAGATGGCGAATTCGGTTTTGCGTAGCAGGCCAGTCTGTTTTTCTATGGATCGCCTTTAATGTATCAGAATTGGTTGACTGAACTCCGATTTCAAGCTGAATCAATCCTGGACGAGCTGTGCTGAGGACTTTTAAAAGAATGGGGGAAAGAAGTTCCGCGGAAACTTCAAAATGAAAATTGGTATATCCGTTGTCATGCTCCTGTAAAAAACGCCAGATAGTCAGAGCACGCTGCTGATCACAGTTAAAGGTACGGTCAACGAATTTTACCTGACGTACGCGACAGGACAGAAAAAGCAAAAGCTGAGATAGTACTTCCTCAAGAGGGAAAAAACGCAGATGTTTATCTACTGAGGAAAGACAATAAGAACATCGGAAGGGACAGCCACGCGAACTTTCAAAATAAATGATCTGATGTTCCAGAGAATCAATCTCTTCCCGTGTGTAAAAATGTGGAAGGCTGGCATGGTTCATAGGAGGGCAAGATGGAGTTTCAAAAACATCGTTGTCTATTCTATAAAAAAGTGATGGGATGTTAGAAAAAGATTTTTCTTCCCGTTCAAGTGCTAAAAGAAGCTTTGCTGTTGGAATCTCGCCTTCTCCCTTAATAATAAAGTCAATCTCAGAATGGTGCTCCATCAATTCAAATCCTCGATTCCCAGCTTCAGGCCCGCCAAATAGGATAAGGCAGTCTGGAAGAAGAAGTTTGAGATTTTGAATGACACGGAGAACGGTCTCAATGTTAAAGATATAGCAAGAAAATCCTACAATTTCTGGCTTGTTCGAAACAAGATCTTCCAAAATTTCTTCAGGGCTTTGGTTGATGGTATACTCTTTAATTTCTATAAAAGCATGTATGCCGCTTTTTTTAGCATAATCTTTTAGACAGCGGATTGCTAGATTAGAATGAATATATTTTGCGTTGACTCCAACCAGAAAAACTCGTTTCACAATAGCCTCCAAAAAATGTTTTTTAAGATAAAAGCATGAACAATTAAAATAGCTTACCTGCTATAGAAGAAAACCTTTCTGTAATGCTGCTATTATATCACGTTTGTTTTTGAATACAAAGTCTCAAAGAATATGAAAATGCAAATATCGTCCTTGAAAAAACAAGTAAAACACTTTCTTTTATCTGAGAAAATGTTATAATAGTGATAATTTATAGCATAAACGCTAGCAAATACTTGCTGGAATAACAAAAAGAAAAGGAGAATTAACATGCCGTTTTTAAATGAAGCACTGCAAAAAGGAAAAGAAACAGATTGGAATGCAACATGGATTCATCCAGAATTTATTAACCGGGACGGTGTTTATTATTTTTGGTTTTTAAAAGAGTTTGAACTTGCAGAATTGCCTGAAAAGGCAGAGATTGATATCACCGCGGATTTAAAGTATGTACTGTATGTCAATGATACATTAATTGGACGCGGCCCGCTTTATGGAACACCAGACTATTATTCTTTTGATAGCTATAACCTTTCCAATAAGTTGAAGGTAGGAAAAAATACAGTTTGGGTTTTAGTGATGCAAGATCGTCCTGGAGATTATTATCAGAAGGAGAGGCCACTCGCTTTATTGGCACAGATCAAATTGACAGATAGTAGTGGGAATATTTCTTACATTGGTACAGACGCGAGTTGGAAATGTTTTAGGGACGATGGATGGAATCCGACTGCACCCCGAACTTTTTATGATATTGATATTATGGAAGCCGTTGAAGTTTATGATGCCAGAAAAAGTGTTAATAAAAATAACTTTTTCATGCAGACGTCGGTTGAAGCATTTCACGCTAAAACGTTCAGTCATGTCCGGGGAATCAGGGAACTGTTTGAAGAATCTACCATCACCCATCTTGGAATGATGTGGCGATATCTTCAGCCGCGTGAAATTCCCTATATGGCAGAAACGGATGTTGACGGAAAAGTTGTATCTTTTGGTGAAGTTGAACCGGGTAATGTGGACAAACATGCTTATAAAATAGTACCGCAGATGTTTCAGAACCTGGAAAATGTCAATCCCGTTCAGTATACTACTGTTGACAATATAGAGGCTGTTACAAAGCGGGACGACTCGTTCGCGGTTTTACAGGCGGCTACTCAGCCGGAATATCCTTTCCGCAGCTGTTATCCAGCTTTTATAGTTGATTTTGGAGAGATTATGAACGGCTATATTCAACTTGACGTTGAAGCTCCAGCTGGATGTATTCTTGATATTGCTTATGCTCATGTATTAGATGATGGGAAGATTTACTATAAAACCGGGCATCAGTATCGAAACAAACGGTATGTCTGTAAGGAAGGCCGTCAGCAGTGGGAGAGCTTTGAGTTTGTCAACGCGCGTTACCTTCAGGTAACAGTCCGTTTTCAGACGCCTCCTGTTTTCAGAATTCAGGAGTTTAAGCCGGTTAAGTTCTATCACTTAGGCATGAGACGAACAGACTATCCCGTTTCTTATACCGCACGTTTTCATTCGGATTCTGAACTGCTTAATAAGTTGGTAAAAGCTTCTGACAATACCTCACTGACCTGTCTGAATGATAAGTTGGTTGATAATAACTACCGTGAGAAAAACAACTGGAGCGGTGATGTCAGCACGGTAATTCTACCGCTGCTTTATATGCACGGAAATCTTGATATTTTCCGGCGTTATTTCCGTACCTTCTGTTATGAACAGAATCCATGGGGAAATTTTAACATTATGGTTCCAAACTCGGATGACTGGTCCTGGTTTGACCATTCCTTTAATTTAGTAATCCGCATGGAGGAATATTGTACCATATCGGGAGACATAGCCTTTGCTTCAGAGCTTTATCCACATATTCTCCGATATCTGACATTTCTTGAAAAATATGAAAACAAAGACGGAATTCTTGCGTATATCCCATATTGCTATTGGTTTGACTGGGCAAATCTCAACCGTAAAGATATTAATGCCACTTTGAATTTCCTTTATCTCCGAGTCTTGCTTGCCGCTGAAAAAATTGCGGTATGGGCTTCTGCCAAATCAAGCGAGCTTTCGATTATAAAGGATAAAATTTCGAAGCTCCGCAAGTCCTGCGTGAATTATTTCTGGAATGAAAAAGAGGGTTGTTTTGCGGAATATTGTGAAAACGGAGTGTTGAGTGAGAGTATTTGTGAGCATGCAAACGCAATGGCTGTCCTGACTGAATGCTGTGACGAACAGATGAGAGACAGACTGATTGAAAGAGTGTTTGGCAGAGGCCTTGCGCTCAATGAAAACATGAGCGTTATCAAGGTATCCCCAACATTTCAGTACTATGCGATGAGTGCTTTGGCGAAAGCGGGAAGAGAAGACCTTTTACTAGAGTTTCTTGAAAAGCGTAGTGGGATTTTTGTCAATCTTCTCGGGCTTGATACAATTCCTGAAGTTTGGGATATCGATGCGCGTACTCACGACAGCTTTGCCCAGGCAACACCGCCGGAATCTAATATGATTTTAAGTGAAATTGTTGGACTGAAACCTTATCAGGCTGGTTTTGATACCTTTGTTCTGGAACCCCGCTTTGATCTGGTTAAAACGGTTGAAGCTGAAATGCTGACAAATTCCGGTAAAATCGGCGTTAGCTGGAAGCGACAATCCGAAACAGAGTGTATGATAAGCCTTTCTAAGCCGGAGAAAACCGTCTGCTTTTTCGGTGCTCCGACAGGCTGGCAGATTGAAAAAGGCGAGAAAGAAATTGGAGCGGGAATTACAAAAGTGGATCTTATTTTAAAGAAAGCTTGATAGTTTCCATTTGGTCTTTCAAAAATTGGTGAAAGGTCATAACCGGAACTGTAAAACAGTTCCGGTTATTTCAGTTTAAAAATAAACGATATAACAAGGAATTCACAGGAGATCACGCAGCGTCAGGCAACATAACAGCTGTTTTTGCATATAATAAAAGCAGTGAAGCGAAAGGAGCTGGGATTTTGTCATATCAATGCAGGCATTTTTTTGTCGACTCAAACAGTTCACAGGGCTATGTTAACCTGATCTCTTCTAACACGGCGGGGTTAGAACGATTTGAACGATTGACGGGATATCCTCAAAAGTTTGTAGCTCGGATTTATGACCGCATGAAAGAAATTGCGAAACGGGAAACAATGGAGCTTCAAGTGATCCATGACTGTATTAGCAACGAGGTACAGGGAGCCCTCCTTCCGGATATTGGTTACGGTTTTTGGAATATTCCCCTTTACCGAACAGATATCCGTCATGTATCTGGAATGATGTGGGGAGAATATCTGGATGAAATCCGAAAAAATCTAGGATTTGCTTATGATCGATTTGCGGCAGCGCTTAAAATTCATGATGACTGGGAAAAAGTATACATTAGCGCTACTGATTTTGAAAAGCTCAACGGACTAACCGCTGAAACCGCCGCAAAATTAATCGGAAACCGGACACTTGAAAAATCTGGAAATGAAATTCATCGCTTCTTTGGAGCTGCGACCGCTCGGGGATCTTTTGACTACATTCCCGGACTAACAGAAGACATTCACAAGCGTTATTTTATTAAGGGCCGTCCCGGTACTGGAAAATCAACGTTTTTAAAGAAAATCGCATCGGCCGCTCTAAAGCAGGGATACGATGCAGAGATTTATCATTGTGCATTTGACCCGAACAGTTGGGACATGGTTATTTTCCGTGAACTCGACATCTGTCTGTTTGACAGTACTGCTCCTCATGAATATTTTCCAGATCGTCCTGAAGATGAAATAATTGATGTTTATGAAACTTGTGTAAAGCAGGGAACAGATGAAGTATACGCCGAAAAGCTAGCCGAATTTCAAAGAGATTATAAAAATTCAGTAGGTCAGGCAACCTCTTTCTTGCAGCTTGTTAACAGGATTTACAGCGACCTGATGTTAAGAGTTCAGCTTCAAATTCCTTCTGAAAAACTGGAAGCTGAATGTGAGCATATACTTTCTAAACTTTGATTAGAAATAGGGCACCCGTAAGGGTGCCTTTTTTATTCTATGAAAGTTTTTCCAAAATTTTACTTCCAGAAGTGCCAGACACAATTTGAAGTTGGATAGGAATTCGTTCTTTAAGAGCTTCAACGTGAGAAATAACCCCAACTAACTTGCCGCTTTTTCCAAGTGAAAGAATACAGTCGACCGCGGAATCAAGTGCCTGTGCATCTAGAGAGCCAAATCCTTCATCAATAAACAGGGCGTCGACTTGTATCCCACCGGATGTTTCTGAAATGGCGTCTGAAAGGCCCAAGGCCAAGCATAGGGCGCATTGAAAGCTTTCACCTCCGGAAAGGGTATTGACGTGACGATTTTTTCCCGTGTACGCGTCAAAAACATCCAGTTCAAGCCCGGATGCCCGAAGTCCTTTTTCCTTTTCAGTTCGACGAACTAGAGTATAACGTGAGTTGGTCATCCGATTGAGGCGCAGGTTCGCTCTGACAATTACTTCATCAAAATAGGCTGAAAGAACATAACGTTCTAAAGCAAGCCTTTGTGGATTATTTCCACTGGAAATCCTGTAAAGGTCGTTGACATTATTATAATTTTTTTCAATACGCTTAAGTTTTGTCAGACATTTTTTCAAGCGAGTCAATGCATTTCCAAAGATTTCACATTTACTGTGAAGCTGTATGTAGCGGTTATTGAGTTCAGAAATTTCAGAAAGAAGCTTTTCTTTTTTACTTGCCAGTTCTTTGAGAGGGTATTTCTCTTTTCCGGTAAGCTCCCGCCTTAGTTGAGAAAGGACTTCATCGTTTTGCTTAACCTGCTGATGATAACGCGCCAGTTCTTCTTCAAGTCTTCCAATATCTAAAATATGAGGAAGAAGTAAACTGAACTCCTCCTCAGAGAGACGAGGCTCCTGAGATAAAGAGGTCTGCAACTCGTCCGATAATTTTTCAATTTTTTTCTGAAACTCATTGAGATGTTTTACGGAATCCGACAAACGCTTTGATATGGCTTCGTAGTAAAGAAGGGATTGATCTAAAGCTCTAGAACATTCATTATATCGCGTCTGCAAGGCAGAAGCTTTTTCTTCTGCGTCTTTCAACAGCTTTGATAACTCGTCAAAAGATAAGCCATTCTCAAATTCACTATTTAGATGGTCCAATTCTTTTTGAGAGAGAGAGAGCTCTGTTTCAGCATGAATCCGTTTTTGTTTGATTTTCTCCGCAAATTCATTCAGCGCAGAAAGACTTATAGGTTGTGGAAGACTGATATTCACCAACGTTTTACGATAATCTTTCATGTTTTCCTGCAGAAAGTTGAGCTGAATTCGATGCTGTTCAATTATTTTTTCTAGCCAATCGGTATCTGGTTGCTCCAGACATTCCTCAGCAGATAAAAACGGTAAAAAACCGGCACAGGTAAGGTAAGCGTCTATAACATTTTGATAAGCATTATTGTATTCCTGTAGAACCTCGTCGTATACTTGCTTGAGCGCGTCAAGTTTTTCCGAAGTAATGGAATTAGAACTTGGCAGAGCAGGGGAAGGATGAGATATGGAACCACAAACGGGGCAGGGAACACCTTCAACCAGCTGCCCAGCGAGATATACCGCCTGAGTATTTAAAAACAGTCTAAATCCTTCTGCATACTGTTCTTTTTTTAACTTCAGATTTTTTGCTAGAACAAAAAAATCTGTAATTTCTTTCATCAGTCGATTAAGTCTCGTAAAATCCTCTTTAGAGGTTTTCAGTTTTTCCATTCCATTCAAATAAAATTCCCAGCATGATAAGTTTTTTTCCTCTTGTTCCAATTCTGTAATCTCATCGTGAAGTTTTTCGATTCGTTCTTTTTGAAGACCAGCTCGAAGAGATGCTTCACTCTGCTTGCGGTAGTCTTCAACTTTTTTTATTAACAACGGATAGCTTTGGTATTCTTTCTGGACTTTTAAAAATTCATTTTCTCTTTCAGTATGATTAATATCAGCTTTGGAAACTTCTTCCTTTAACATTTTCGTTTGCTGTTCCTCATTTTTGTACAGAGAGGAAAAATTCTTTTTCTGTTCCTCCAATCCTTTTAAATGTTGTACACGGTGAAGTTTATCAAGTAGATTTTTTTGCTCTGTCATCTTTTCTTTTTGCTCTGTTAGAATCAGTGATGTCTGAACTTCCTTTTCCATTCGGTCAAATTTGGCGTTCCATTCTGCAAAGAGCTCCAAGTTTAAGGAATCGGCCTCTTTCTGTTTCTCTATTAATTCTTTTTGTATAGAATGACAGTTGCTTTTCAACAGCTTTAATTGATCTTCCATCTGTTCGGCGGCAACATAAAAATTGGTTTCTTCCCCAATAGATAAGGACGAAGAAAACGCATCATCGACTCCACCAATAGTTGATTGAATAGCAGAGCGGCATTCAATAGAAAGTTCGCGATATTCTTGCTCCAGTTCTCGCGAACGGTTTTGAAGACGGAGTGTAAACTGATTATAAAGATCGGTTGAGAAAAGTTTGCGAAAGATTTCTTGTTTTTCGGTGCTGTCAGCGTTGAGCAGCTTCCGAAATTCTCCTTGTGGCAGCATGACAATTTTTTTAAACTGTTCTCGCGTGAGTTTTAGAATATCATGTATTTTTTCGTTTGCTTCTGTAATTCCACTGATAACAGATGAATCCGGTAAGGTTAATTCAGCATAAGCAGGACGGAAAGAAAGAGTTCCTTTTTTAGTTCTATAAATTTGCTTGGGTTTTCTACAAATTTGATATTTCTGATGTCCTGCACAAAAGGAAAAAGTGACACTGCATTCTTCTTCTGGTTCTGCATAATCACTTTTAAATTGATCGCTGCTCCTTAATCCGCCGCTTGCTTCCCCATAAAGAGCAAAAGTAATTGCGTCAAAGATAGTGGTCTTTCCGCTTCCGGTCTGTCCGGAAATAACGAACAAGCCCTGTGAGGATAGCTTGGTAAAATTAATTGTCTGTTCTTTTCGGAAAGGTCCAAAAGCCTTAAGTGTTAGCAATAAAGGAATCACTGAAATTTTACCTCCGTTCTTCATTTAAAATGGAACGGAACACTTCTTCCGCCAGTTTTTGTTTTTCTGAATCTGGATTTTCTCCGGTAATTTCCCTGTAAAAGTCCGTGAATATGGTTTCTGGTGTTTGGTTGCGAAAGGTCTCTACCGTTTTACCTTTGACCGCTCCGTTAAAAGTTCGGTTTATATATTTTAGCCCCAGTGCATTGGGATAAACACTGCGGAGTCTTGTCATCGCTTCAAGTTCCGGTTCGTTTTGAGTGATTTCTGCAAAAATGTAATCTTCTAATCTTTTGGGGTCGGTTCTGGAGACGCTTAAAATTTCAGAAAAATTCCCTCGGACAATCCTTAAATCCCGAAGAGGGGAGATATAACGCTCTGAAATTTTAAGACTCCCTTTTTTTTCAGTTTCAATGCAGGTAATTCTTTTTTGCTGTTCTGCTTCATCCACAGAGTATTTAAGAAGTGATCCGGAATAGCGTGCCGTTTCAATCCCAGCTGTTTGCGGAGCATGGAGATGTCCAAGCGCCACGTAATCAAAATAGCTGAAAAGATCTGTTTTAACAAAATCACTTCCACCTACAGAAAGTTCAGAAGAAAGCACCGCGTCTTCTCCATCCCTTTGACCGGTAGCGAAAAATCCATGGGAAACCAGAATATTTCTTTCGTTTGGAACAAATGACTTTACTGTTTCTTTCAATAAAGTATTATAAGCTTCTTCAGCGCTTTGAAAGGATATATCTGGAAATAAAGGGCGAAGTTCTCCAGGCTGAAAGTAGGGGAGCAGATAAAAATGGACGGGACCGTTTTGATCTGTCAAGGTGGCACACTGAACCTTGCGTCCTAATGTTCCAACCATAAAAAGTTTTTGCTTTTGAAGAAGCTTTCCAGCAAAAGAAATCCGTTGTCTGCTGTCGTGATTGCCTGCGATTACGAGAACTGGTATCTGTAATCCGGCTGTGATTTCGGTGAGGACCGCATCTACAAGTTCAACAGCGTCTGCGCTGGGAACGCTCCGGTCATAAAGATCTCCAGCAATAATGAGAGCGTCCGCTTTCTCTTCCTGAAGCAGTTTAATAAGCTTTCCAAGGAAATATCGTTGATCGTCAAGCATACTGCGTTCACAAACTATTTTTCCAATGTGCCAGTCTGCCGTATGAAAAATTTTCAAAGAAATCACCTACTTTCTTTCTTAAAATATTT
>CAUABB010000032.1 GCA_958427155.1 uncultured Oscillospiraceae bacterium
CGCTGACAATGCTTGCCACACTGTCCTACGAAATGGAAAGCGAGAAAACAGTGAACGACGAGCGCATGCCTCACCTTTACCAAAACTATTCGGTCAACTCTCTGCTTCATGAACTTATGAACATCCAGATGATTTCTGGACCAGGAGTGGCACCTCGTCTCTCTGAAGCCACTCAGAAGCAACTGTCTATCTTCGACCGAGTCGGAGTGTCTCAACCTTCAGTTTGAAGCAGCACAGTATAACGAGGAGCAGAATTCACGTATACAGCGTCGCGCTACGAGATTTTGGGAGTGCTACAACGACTTCAGGAGTTTTCGACGGCGGTCTACAACTCGAAAGTCCGAGATTGTTGATCCCTTATTAAATCCTCTAGAACAATTCCATTAAACTTTATTAGACATTGATTATAATATTCAGACTCAAAATGACTCGGTGAAAAACCTAGAGGGCTATGCTTATCTGCCACTAAATGACATTCTCTCATGTCAATTGTCCTAATCCCAGTAAATTCCATTAGCAAAGATTCCTCAAGACGATCCCAAACAAGATTATCTTTTAAAATTTTCCACTGGTTTGAAAATTTCTTGATAGAACCATCAGCATCCTTATAATCTAACGCAAACCTTGATCTAACCAATATGATGTTTTTTTCAGGTACGAGTTCCTTTAGGCTTGAAATAAAGATTTTCATCGACCTCTTCCAAACCCGGAAATATTCCTCCCAATTAGATTGTCGGAGCATTGCTTTATTTTCAAAACCATCTAATATAGAAGAATAACGATTATAAAGGTTTATCGAAATATAGGACTCGCCCAGTAACAATGTCGGAATCGTAGCATCACAGTAAAGATCAATCAGGATATACTTTGGTTGAGTAGATTTAAGATGCTCTACATAGTTCTTATGAAAATCTAACTCTAAATATTTCTTAGCCACCCTCTCCATATTTATAAGCTTTTGATCTAGCCCATAATACGGCTTAGAGGCCAAGGAAATCAAAGTAGAATGGAATTGTGTAAACCCACAGGAATACCAAATCTTATAATTCTCATTAAAAAATGAAGTACTCCTAAATATGTTTCTAGTAAAACACGTTCCAAAAACCGCAACCTCTATCTTTCGCGAATCGTGAAAGCTACCCGTATGAGTGTAAAGATATAGCTTTTGATCTTTTATATAAATCCGACCTTGTAGTCTTGAATTAACAGGAAGATAAGTACTCTGTATAGTATTTAGCCCCCCCATTACTGTGACCGGATAGCAATTCCCATTAGAGCGGATGAAGAACTGTAGATTTTCCCGAGCTTGAATATCATCAATAATCGGACCATATTTATTTGAAAGAAAATTGCCTATTGGCAATTCAAACATCATTTTTTCGCCATCTTGAACAGTCGGAGTAAATCTCACACTTTGCCGTTGTTGATAGTTTAGCTCTTCAAAGTTCTTTTGCGAACATATTATCAATTCAGTTTCATCCGATTTGATTGAATCACGATTAAATTGCGACTTCAAAACGCAGGAAATACCAATTTGAATTTTTTCTTCCGTCTCTTTGTATTCATCTAAAACAAAGCTTTGAACTATATCAGTAGAGAGTTTCCTCAAAATAAGCGTTTTTCCAAACCCAACATAAATACGAATTCCGTTAAACGTTAGCGAGCACCCCTCATGGTAGACGTAAGAATCAAAAAATGAGCCATCGGGAAATTCATTACGTATGAAAAAATCCCATAAACTATGAGGCCTCGTTAAGAAAAACTGATTCAATATCCGCTTATCTAAGCTGATTGAAGTACAATTAAGATCAAATGCATATTGACAATCATGATATTGCCAAAACTTATTCGCCACTCTTCTTTTCAAGAGTAATTTCGTCATTTGAGCTCCAGACAACCCAGAAAATTCAAATGAAATTTCATGCTCTGAATCAAGAATACCAACTAGTTCACATCGTTGTTTTGTTGACTTAAGTTCAAAGGTGATTTTCTTATTATCAGCAACATAAATGTATATATCGAATGCAGCATTTAATCTGAAAACTTTTCCACATTTGATTTCATGATCTTCCTGAACATTAAGCACATATTTAACACCATCATGAAACTGATCGCCTAAGAGATAAGAAATAGGAAATATTGCCTTTCCATTAGGGGTTATTTGAATATCTCTACGAGTGACCATAACTTGATAGTCATAATCATAAACCCTCAACAGACAAACTTCACGGCGTCTTTCGTTTTGGAACGACAGAATGATTTTATCTTCAACGAAGTTAAACCCATTTAAAATCATATTAGTCCTTAGAAACAATCTTAAAAAAATAAGATAGAAGAGACATTTAAGTCAGTCAGCTTTAATGTTTTTCTAAACCCTACGATAATTTATCAAAACAGCTTGTAATTCAAGACCAAGTTTTAAAGTTTTATCAGTTGCGAATCAATAAAGCCTAGTTCTTTAAAATATATTCCTTCCCTAACACTTGAGATTACAACTTTGTCAATATCAAGAAACTCAGCGGCGTAGTGAAGCTTCTTAGTACGGCATACGTCACGCTGCATAAAAATAATTTCCCGTAAACTCATTTCTGCGTAAAAATTCTTGTAGCGCGCAGGCTTTATCGGTTGATATATTGCCGCATCAACAATAGAAGTAAAAATTTGCCTTGACGCCAAAAACAAAATTTGATGCCTTATTGATCGATAGTCCAGAAGGGCATCTTCCTTGATATTATGCTTTTCCATCAATGTTCGTTTGTCCGAAATAGAGAAGCAAACATAATATCTATCAACCCCATCATTTTTCTTATAATCTTTTATAAACTGGACGAATGAATTACCGAAAACACCCTCCCGATCATTATAAATATTTATCCTCTTTATTTTTCTCAAACAAATAGAGATCGCCACTAAGAAGCTAGGAATAAGTTTCCAATCTTTATTTTTTACATAATCAAATATAGCGATGCTAGACAAGCTAAACCGCCCTTCTTTTTTGTCAAAGGACAGCAAATAGTCCCCAAGATTTATTTTAAGATCTTTGTTATCTCTGTAATCTTTGAAAGAAAATCGGTTAACCTTATATAATCGTCCATATACCGATACAAAAAAAGCTAGCGTTGTAAAATCATAACCAACTTCGATATCCCAGCCTATAAAGTCATTTGTCTCAATTTTTGATCGATGATGTGAGAAATAAGTATATCGCTGCACACATTCAATCATTTGATTTCCGATCAAAGCATAAACCCTAACGTCTTTGTGATCGACATACTCGGTCAAAAATGTTTTATAAAATCCAGAAATCCTTATCTTTCCATTTCGAACTTTGATAGCAGATATGTACAGCTCATTTTGTTTTACATGCTCCTTATAACCATCTAATTCAAACATGATCTTCTGGCCTGAAAAATATATCTGCGGAATCATGCCAGACAACTTTAAAAAGAAATGTTTGTGAAACTTATCTACTTGTGGATGTTCTAAAAGCAAAGACGGTTTTATATATGCCAATATTGTTTTTATTTGATCTTTCTGCTTCTGCCAGAAATCATTTGGCTCAGACTGAAAGTAGTTACCTCGCAATTTACTACTTAAATCATTAACAATTAGAGCCTGAGCATACTCACAAACAAAACCATATCTTTCTTTTGAAATTTTAATTATTCTATGGTAGAACTCCATGCTCTGCGGAAAACAGTATGACCCAGCAGCAAGTTCTTTGCCATTTTTATCATTCCGAACATAAACGGCTTCTTCGCAATACCCATATTTTCCAACAGATAAAGCATTTCTTGCAAAATGATCCTCAATTTCATAAATAAGGAACTGTTCATCAAACAGTAGATTGTTGTCCTTACAATTCTTCAGGCAATAATTTACCGCTGTTACAGCTCCATAGCAGAATTCATTAATATCATATATACCAGACCCATTAAAGCAACCTTTCCAAAAACCTTTGGTGCTACGGATAGTGTTTTTTTCATTAATCACTGTAAGGAAGACGTTGTTCTCTCTTATAAATGCATCCAGTTTTTCCAAGCAGTTATGAGCAAGACGATCCTCGTAATCAACGAAAAGAATAAATTCCCCTTCGGCCGTTTTCGTGGCAATATTTTTTACAGATGAAACGCCACAATTGTTTTTATCTATAAGCTTAATTGTTAGCGAAGGGTTGGCTTTTTTCAATGCATCTACAGCTTTACGTGTACTATCTATGGATCCATTATTGACAATGAACAGTTCCACTCTTTTTAAATCATAGGTGCCTTTTTTTATATCCTCAACACACGATATGATCTTCTGCCCAGCATTATTTGCAGAAATTACAATGGTAAACCTTTTCATGATCATTATCTATTACATTAGAGATCAATAGCCACCTTGGTTGCCACAGCAATTTGGTATATAATTTGCATTATATTTTTGGCAATAAGCATTCCTTTTGTATCTACCTTCGAGAGAACTATAATACGATCCCCCGGTTCAATACCAAGACTATCTGCCAACCCTACTTCACCATTTTGTTTAGCTACCAAAATCTGTTTTTCATTGGCTCTAGCCGACACACCGCCAGCTGCCGCCAAATAATCATCCAGTGTCTTTCCGTTCTCATAGGCAACAGCCTTGGGAAGCACAACTTCACCAGTCACCATAACTACGTTAGATTTCTGAGGAATGACAAGCTCATCTCCGTCCTCAAGCCACAAATCTGAGACCTGACCACGTCTAGAAATCACCACAACACCATCAGGTTCAAGCAAAGACGCACGTTTAACGAAATCCTGAATTAATTCGGCCTCCTTAACACGAATTTGAGCTTCTTCCGGGGTGCTAGAAGTTGCCGTCAACGCCGTCTGTTCTAGACGACGTAGTGAATCCTGAATGACAGCCTTCTGATCTCGAGCTACGCTCTTACGACGTAGATAAATTGCATCAGTTGCAGCAAGTTCCGGCTCTACCTCAATTTGGCGAAGCAAATCACGGAGTTTCGTTGTCTTAAGAATCGGGTAGCGAGATGCTCCAGTAATAGCCCCTTCCACCGTCGCCATTATTGTCTCGCCCGGCTTGTCAGCTACAAATTCAACAATATCGCCATCAGCCAAAGAAAAGGATTTGAACTCGTTAAGAGAAAAATACCGGTTGAATGGAGACTGATTCCTTGTACCTGTGACGCTTACATGGGAAACATTACGTTCTGGCGTCGCCAATTCTATAAGTCCCGCACCCTTGGCTACAGCCGGCTTCGAAAATTCATACGCAGCCTGTTCGCGCAACAACCCATAAGCAGATACAGAAATACCCTTCTTCTTGACTAGAATGACATCGCCGTTCTTCAAGCGAAGGTTCGGAACTGTCCCTTCAAATGCAAAGCGATATAGGTCAATCTTTTCTACAACCTTTTTGTTGCGAATCACCTCGATATGGCGATAACTTCCACGTGTAGCATCAATGCCCCCTGCTCGATCAATAAAAGACATTATCGAATCAAGAGATCCGCCAGCATAACGACCCGGACTATTAACAAACCCTGTCACATAAACAGCAACGGGTTGAGCACTTTGCAGATTTACATAAACCTGGACGTTATCGGTAAATACTCGACCAATCGCCTGCTTCACCGTAGAAAGAAGACTCGCCTGACGCAACCCGGCAACATGAATAGGACCAACTTCCGGCAGGAAGAGATTCCCTTGCTGATCAACAACTAGAACATCATCATAACTGCGAGCACCCCAAATGCGAACAACCACGCGATCTCCGGGGGCAAGAATGTAATCAGAGGACGTCATGTCGCTGAACGTCCCAGCAAATCTTCCTTCAAACAGATTGGATGCAAATGGTCGCAACACAACCGAAGTCGCATTAGACAGAGGTCCCTGAGCCCAAGCCGGTGCGGCTACATTTGTGGTTGGAAGAGTCGTACGACGATAGTCATTAGAAGAAAGACTGCCGCTCAACTGCGTACCATTTGGCCCCATCATTGTTGCCATCGGCATCGCCGATGCTGTCGCGGGCATCCCCAGACTGGACGGGGTAGGATTAGAACTTTGACCGAGAACAGACGGATACGCTGCGGCGGTTTCGGCTGCGGCAACCAGGCTCGACATTGTCGTCGAAAGGATGGCTCCCATCACTGTGATTTTCAAGGTATTGAACTGCATTTTAACTCTGATAATTAGAAACCAGCGTGTTCACGAATGGAAGCAATAATCAATCGTACCATTCCATACAAGAAAAAGAATCCGAAGAAAGCACAAAGCGTGAAGATCCAAGTTCGCGGATAACGAGACTCATCCGGAAACGTCGGCTGCTGAATCGGCACAACATATTGAGTTTTAGCCAAAGCCATTGCACGTGCCTGTTCTAGTGCTGTCATGGCAGAAATCAATTGCTTCTGTGCAAACTCGCTTTCCAGCATCAGATTTTCATATTGAGAAACCCATGCATTCAAAGGCACGGCCATTTTCTCATTACCGGCAATCCGCGCTTTCTCTGCCTGAAGTTGGGCTTCTACCGCAGCCAAACGCTTTTCAAGGCTTCTAACCATAGGGGCATCGGTACGCATATAAGAGCGGGCTTCTTCAAGTTGAGCATTGACTTTAGACCGCTCTCCTTCCAGTTCGAACACCAAGGTCTGCAGGCCCGAAGCTGTTGCCTTAGGATCCAACTCACGATGCTCATCTCGGAAAGATTCCAAAGCCTTCTGAGCTTTGGTCACACGCTGTTGAGCAACCTTCACCTCATTCGATGCCAACTTTATCGAATCGTTACGAGAACGCTCATTCATCTCGTTGACAAGGGCTTCACTAGCCTTCAGCGCAGCCTGTGCAATGCTCTGAGCCATTTTCGGGTCATAAGCACGAACATTGAAAGTCACAATTCCACTGTCAACGTCAAGCTTCGGTTGAGAAACACGAGACCAAAAAAACTCCTTATCCCAAACTGTCGGCTCTTTTGACAATCGAGAAATCAAGTCATGAGAGCTTGAAGAATAATGATCGACTACCTTTAGTTCACGATCCAAAGCATTGAAGAGATCCGGGGACTGAAGATATGCCTCCACAATTCGAGCATTCTGTACAGATGAAGAGGAAGTTTTGAAAATTTGTGACGCAATATCGATGCCGGCACCTTGTTCAACAACATCCTTGACTGCAAACTGCGTTTCCGAAACATACATCGGCGAGGCAATCAGGGCGAAGTATCCGAAAGTCAGCAACGTCGGCAGCGCAACAAAACTGCAGAATTCCTTCTCGAAAACGCTACGACGACGCCACCAATTCTTAAGTTTGTACAGTTTCGGTTCTCCAGCAGCGGAAGAACCTACAGTCTCAGGCATCCGATTGGCTTCAGGGACAGAAGTCACCATCGGCACTTCTTTTTTGTCATCGTTTTGCATTGCAAATATCCGTATATTCCTTAATAGCCTGGTTGACATCAGGGTAATAAACCAACTGACCGGCATTGAGCACCGCACCGCACACACAGTTCTGTTTGACGGCCGCCATGCTGTGAGAAACAAAAATCAGAGTGGAAGTAGCTGCTTTTTCTTTTAAAGCAAGATCCGCCTTTTTTTTGAAAGCAGCGTCACCTACAGAATAAGCTTCGTCAATTAGATAGAAGTCGAATCCGATCGCCATGGACAACCCGAACGCCAACTTGCTACGCATGCCGGAAGAATAAGTATTGATAGGCATGTCCATGTAATCGCCGAGTTCTGCAAAATCTTCGACGTAATCCGTAACCTTTCGAATATCTGCGCCGTAAACACGAGAAACAAAGCGCAAATTTTCACGCCCGGTAAGGGAACCGTGAAAGCAACCACTGAACCCAATCGGCCAGGACACGCGAGATGTTCGAATAACGCGTCCGGAATCAGGCTGTTCAGCTCCGCCAATAATCCGGATCATCGTCGACTTACCGGCACCGTTTACGCCGAGTATGCCCATGCTTTTGCCTTCCTCAAAGCGTAGATTGACGTTATCGAGCACCGTATGCCAACCGTTCTTGACACGATAACGTTTGCAGACATTTTGTAATTCGATCATCAATTGTTCCTACGGCTACGAACATAGCGCTCAAGGAATCCCCCCAGAGCGCATACTGTCAAAGTTGTTAAGCCAAAGTAAGTCAGACTGACACCTGGAACAGCATAGGATGCATGCAAGGCCTCTCTACAAAGCTCAACAGCATGCAAAACAGGATTCCACAATAAACAATCGGCTACTGACTGACTGAAAACAGAAATCGAAAAAAAGACACCGGAAACAAAAAAGAGGATGCGCAAAACCATCGGCACCACCTTTTCTATGGCAGGGACAAAGACAGCGAGTGACGATAGAACCATGCCAAACCCCAATGACTGAAGCGGCACCAAAACTACCAGCGTCAGCAGCAAAGGAAGACTTCCCAACATAAATGGTTCACCCAGAACCAGTGTTCCCGCACAAATAATCATAGCGGTCACCAAAATCTGGGTTGCCGACGTCACCAGAGTTCTGGCAATCATGACATCCAGTTCAGTCACTTGAGGAAAAGTCAGCAAACCTTTATTGCCACTTACCGCCGTCAAGCAACGACTAATGGTATTTGAAAAGATATTCCAAATACCAAAACCAATTGCAAGGAACATTGCCATCCCCATGCCATGCGGAGCCTGCCCGGCGCCCATGAAATGTCGTACACCCCAGAAAACGCTAATACCAAAAACACTCTGAATCAACACCCAGAGATAACCTAGCTTGCTGTTGCCATTAATCGTATGGATTTCGCGCAACATCAGTGCTGAAATTACACGCGCCTGGACGATTGCCCCGCGACGCAAATCATTCCAGAACGTGGGAGCCTCAGTGCACCAACTCGACATAGCGCCAATCCTGATCTTTACCACGGCAAACGGCTACATAATGACGATCGCTTTCAGTCGTAATGCTGAAGCGGTGACATTGTTCACCCAGACCGTTTACATACTCGCGCTCCTTTGAAATCTGTGCCAGACCAAAAGGGGTCGCTTCTTGAACTACGGCATTGCCTGACAACCGCTTAACAAGTGTTTGCGCAAATTGCTGGAGCTCTTCAGACTGTTGTTTGTCTACAACAACTTGAGGTGCAGAGACCTCATGCTGCAACCCTCTTGGAGCCTGACACCCCGTCAACATGACTGCAGTAAAGGCAGTCATCGCAATAATCATTTTGGATTTCATTTCTAACCTTTGCTGTTAAAGACGAATCTGCTACTTTCGAGACAATACCCTGTGCACCACCTTTGCAATGCGGCAGACTTTGATCCACAAACCGACTTCAGGTTGTTCTTTTCTCAAAATGCGATAACAGACGTCCTCCGGACGGCAGACGCATGATGTCTTCCAATCCCAATATTTCGGATACAGTATCATAGCACCCGCGATCAACTCCCCAAGGGTTAACGCTATATCCATACGTTTTTCCGCTGAATAATCAGTTGTCAAGCCCCAACCGGCATAGAAAGGCTTGCCATACGTTACAACCTTCTTGTGACGCAAAAGTGCCTCAAACCCTGACAGACTGGTCAACGTATGCACTTCATCGACATATGGCCAGAAGTCATTCAGACTGCCCGATGTCACAATAAGATTTGTACATGTCCTGACAGTCTCAGCTGTAATAGTTCCTTCTCGATTGCCTGTCACCACATCAGGATGAGGCCTGAAGACAATGAAAGCTTCCGGATTGGCTTTCCTTACAGCCTTGAGCAACTGCTCAGTGGACTGAATAGTTCCACCGCCGCGCCTTACCGAGGCATCCCCATCTACCTGGCCCGGGACCAAAACCACAGTTTTATTGCGAGGCAATTTCTGGAGTTTTTTTACAACTTCCGGATCTGACGGCGTGTTGTATTTGCTAAGTCCATTGTCTACGATCAGCTTAAGAAGGTTGTCGCTTCTATCCAACAGTCGCGGCAAATCCGGATGCTGTTTAATTTCGGCCAAGATATGCGTCATACGAGAAGGTCTTGCCGGATCGTAATAAATACCGCAGTCATCCAAAGCCAAAGAAAACGGATAGTGGTAATCCACGCCCAAGCCTACGGAGCGCAGGAAGCCATCCTCCATACGAATAAGCGGCACACCAAGCTTAGTACATTGTTCAACCACTTTATCCGTAGCCTTGCCCGCCCAGATAAGCACGGTTTTACCTTCTTGAGCCGCCTTTTGAAAGCCGGCATCCAAATCACTTTCAAACTCAATCGTTCCACCGGTAGACGAAGCAAATGCCTTCACATGCGGCCACTTCCAGCGACGAAATCCTACGGCAATGTAATTCCGACGGTTTTCCTCATTGGCCAGACGCCTTGCGGCCATAATGTCAATGGCTTCTGTCAAAGAAATTCTGGTCCGTGTAACCGGATTCACATATCTGCATAGCTTAATATAGGCCGAAGCGAACATTTGTTCACGTGACGGACGGCCTGTGCGACGCGCAGGCACATCACCGTGATCAACCGTGAGTCCCCAACCTGCATAGAAAGGAACGCCGAACGTATGCACAACCTTGCCCATCAGCAGGGCCTCAAAACCCATCTGCGATGTGACTACATAAACTTCGTCGAAAGCGTCCAGAAAAGAGAGAGGCGCATAGTTTTCCGAAATGACACAAACATTGGGCGGCAGAGTCCCGAAACAGCTTCGCTTCTTGCCGCTCAAGACGTCAGGATGCGTCTTGACAACCACGACCGCATCTGGTTCTGCCAATGCCGCAGACAACATAGCCTGAAATGATTCCTTGCTAGCCTTGCCTAGAGCAATACTTGCATCGCCATCAGTTTGATCGACTACCAAGATCAGCTTTTGTCCCGGCTTCACCCCGACCTTGTTGTAAAGCTTGACCTTATCTTCAGCAGAAAAGGACGGCGCATTGTTGTACTTGGACAGATCGTAGATCCTAAAGCGCTCAATGGCCGCACGAGCTTCATTTTGGATATTCCACGTCCACCAGCCCGTATTGTTCAGCATGTCCTCCAAATCGGAGGGCTCACACGCATCGTAATACACGCCGGTACGGTCTACAGACAGCGAAAGAGGTTGCTCACCATCTACGCCAAGCTTGAGCGAGCGAAGAAACCCATCTTCCAAAGCAAAGTATGGCAACGCATGTTTTTTGGCAAATGCACGCGCTTTCTCGGCAGTCTTCTTATGTCCCCAACCTATGACCAAATCGCCAGACGACGCCTTCGGGATTTCCCATGCACTGTGAAACTTCAGCTCTCCGTACTTCCGAATTTCATCCTGTAGGAAAACCTCCAGATTCTGAATCTTAGAAATGCCGGAAGAAAATACATGAATCATGGCGTTTTGTTCTACAGGTAGTTAGGTCCAGATAAGTCCGGTTGCGATTTGAGCACCCT
>CAUABB010000033.1 GCA_958427155.1 uncultured Oscillospiraceae bacterium
CAGGTGATTAAAGAAGTTTCCGAAAAAGTGCTGGAAAAAACAGGATTTGCATTAGAACCTGAAATAAAATTTCTGCCTTAGAAAAGTGAGGAAATTATGGAATTTATTATTATTACCGGTTTATCCGGGGCAGGAAAATCACGTGCGATTAACGCTCTGGAAGATATCGGATTTTATTGTGTTGATAACATGCCTCCGTCGTTGATTCCTAAATTTGCGGAGCTGTGTTATCAGTCGGAAGGAAAAATTTCCCGTGTTGCGATTGTGACAGATATAAGAGGCGGAGATTTTTTTGTCGATCTGTTTGCAGAGCTTGATTATATGAAAAGCCGAAAGGTGGACTATAAAATTCTTTTTTTGGATGCAAGTGATTCGGTACTCATTACCCGTTACAAGGAGACGCGGCGGCGACATCCTTTAACTGATATGTTCAATGGTTCCATGGAAGAGGCGATTAAAGCTGAGCGAAGGCTCTTGATGCCCGCAAGGGAGCGTGCAGATTATGTCATTGATACTTCGTTATTGACTGCACAACAACTTAAGCAGAAAATAATAGGGATTTTTTCAAAAAATATATCGGAGGGAATGTTGATTGACTGCACCTCTTTTGGCTTTAAATATGGGATTCCAGCAGAGTCTGATCTTGTTTTTGATGTGCGTTGCCTTCCAAATCCATTTTATATTGAGGATCTTAAACATAAAACAGGGCTTGATCGTGAAGTGCAGGAGTATGTAATGCAGTTTGATCAATCGGTTAAACTTCTTGATAAATTAATAGATTTGATTAGTTTTCTTCTTCCGCTTTATCAAGAAGAAGGAAAGAGTCATTTGGTAATTGCGGTTGGATGTACTGGAGGAAAACACCGTTCTGTAACCTTTGCAGAAAAAATTTATAAGGCCTTGAGCGACAAGGGATTGAAAGCAACAGTTAATCATCGTGATATCATGAAGTAAAGGAGCGCTTTAAATGTCTTTTTCCGGTGACGTTAAACGGGAACTTGCTCATATCCCCCCAGTTTGCGAAAACTGTAAAAAGGCGCTACTTTATGGGCTTTTCCTGATGAACCGAATCAGTAGAGCCAATCTGACACTAATGCATACAGAACATAAGCCTGTGGCTGATTGCTATATCAATCTTCTTACAGAGTTAACAGGGGCAATTGTCACAATGTTTATCAGTGATTATACTGGTCCCAAAAAGAAACGAAATTATACGGTTGGCTTGGAAAACAAAGAAGATATTGAGAGACTGTGCCTTTATTTTGGAATAAATCCGGAAAATCCTGTTCGACGTCTTGACCGCGAGTATCTAAAAAGGGATTGTTGTGTTCATTCGTTTCTCAGAGGAGTTTATATGGCATGTGGAAGTGTGACAAATCCTGAGAAAGAATATCATCTTGAACTTGCGGTAGGGGATACAAACCTTGCGGAAGATATTGTGCTACTCGCTGGAAATTGTGGTATTTCTTTCCGAAAAACTAGCAGGAAAGGCTCCATTATTCTGTACCTCAAAGAAAGTGAACCAATCGAGGATATGTTGACTTTGATGGGAGCTGTAAACAGTACCCTTGAGCTGATGAATGTCAAAATATATAAAGATGTCCGCAATAAGGTGAACCGTGTTACAAACTGTGAAACGGCAAACATTGAAAAAACGATTAACGCAGCGGCAACTCAGGTGGAGCAAATTCGACTGATTCAAACAACAGTCGGGTTGGACAACTTGCCTGAAGATTTAAAAGAAGTGGCTATACTCAGACTTGAAAATCCTGATATGTCGCTGCGCGAGTTGTGTATGACTCTTTCTGAACCAATTAGTCGTAGTGGAGTTAACCACCGTTTGAAACGTTTGGCAGCAATTGCTGAGGAAATAAAGTGTAAAAGAAAACAAGGTGTTAAAGATGTCTGATTTTGTTCATCTGCATGTCCATACGGAATACAGTCTTTTAGATGGTGCCTGCCGGATTTCCCAGTTGGTAAAGCGTGTTAAGCAACTGGGGCAGTCCGCCGTTGCAATTACCGATCATGGTTGTATGTATGGTGCAGTAGAGTTTTATAAAGCATGTAAGACTGAACAGATTCATCCTATTATAGGCTGTGAGGTGTATGTTGCGCCGCGCAGCCGTTTTGATAAGGTAGCACAGTATGATTCAAAACCGTATCATCTAATTCTTCTTTGTAAAAATATTGAAGGGTATCATAATTTAATCAAATTGGTTTCGTTAGGATATATTGAAGGCTTTTATAATAAACCCAGAATTGATCGAGAACTGCTGAAAAAATACCATGGGGGACTGGTTGCGCTTTCTGCTTGTTTGGCGGGGGAAATTCCGCGTGCTTTGATTCATAATGACCTGGAGGAGGCGAGAGAGGCAGCAGAATTTTATCAATCGCTTTTTGGAGAGGATTACTATATTGAACTTCAGAATCATGGAATTTCTGAGCAAAAACGAATTTTACCAGGTCTCGTAAAGTTAGCGCGCGAGCTTCATATTCCCTTGGTCGCTACCAATGATGCCCATTATCTCACAAAAGAAGATGCTCGGGCGCAGGGCGTTCTTACGAGTATTCAAACAAACCAAATAGTGGGTAGTGAAAATGGTTTAGAGTTTGAGACAGAAGAGTTTTACATCAAGTCAGAAGCAGAAATGCGAGAACTGTTCGGAGTATACGAGGGTGCGATAGAGAATACTGCGAAAATTGCCGAAAAATGTAATTTTGATTTTGAATTTGGTGTGACTAAGCTCCCAAAATTCACGGCGCCGGATGGCGAAGATAATATGGAGTATTTTGTTCGCCTTTGCCGCGAGGGTTTAGAGAGGCGCTATGGTAAAAATCCAAAGGCAGAAATAAAGGAGCGCCTTGAATATGAAATTGGCGTAATTACTCAGATGGGGTATGTGGATTATTTCTTGATCGTATATGATTTTATTCATTATGCTAAAAGTCAGGGAATTCCAGTAGGCCCTGGAAGGGGATCGGGAGCAGGAAGCCTTTGTGCTTACTGTATTGGGATTACAGGAATTGACCCAATTCGATACCAACTTCTTTTTGAGCGTTTTCTCAATCCGGAACGAATCAGTATGCCCGACTTCGATATTGATTTTTGCTATGAACGGCGTCAAGAAGTCATTGATTATGTAATACGCAAGTATGGCCAAGATCATGTCGCCCAGATTATTACTTTTGGTACTATGGCAGCTCGCGCTGCTATTCGTGATGTAGGACGGGCATTGGGCGTCGCATATCAAACTGTTGATCGTGTTGCAAAAATGATTCCAAATGTTCTGAATATGACAATTTCTCAGGCATTGGAAGAATCAAGAGAATTAAAAAATGAATATGAGAGTAATGAGGGAATTCGTCATTTAATCGATATGGCAATGAAATTAGAGGGAATGCCACGTCACGCGTCTACCCATGCAGCTGGTGTTGTCATAACTAAGGAACCAGCCGACCATTATGTACCTTTACAGAAAAACGATGAATCTATCGTAACACAGTATACTATGAATATTTTAGAAGAGCTTGGGCTTCTTAAAATGGATTTCTTAGGTCTTAGAAACCTTACGGTGATTCATGATTGTGAAAAAGAAATTCAAAAATCGATACCAAATTTTATTGTGGATAAAATTCCAATTGATGATTCTGCGGTTTATAAGATGTTGTCTCAGGGGCAGACAAGTGGTGTATTTCAACTTGAATCCGCCGGGATGAGACAGACTTTGATTCAGCTTCGTCCGGAAAATATTGAAGATATTATTGCTGTCACTTCACTTTATCGTCCAGGACCCGCCAAATCAATCCCGCAATATATCGCCAATCGCCACGATCCTTCTTTAGTGCGCTATAAACACCCTCTTCTTGAACCAATTCTGAACGTTACTTATGGTTGTATTGTTTATCAGGAACAGGTTATGCAGATCTGTAGACAGCTTGCTGGGTATTCTTACGGTCAAGCCGATCTAGTACGCAGGGCAATGGCGAAGAAAAAGCACGATATTATGGAAAAAGAACGAGAGTATTTTCTTTATGGGAAAAAGTCTTCAGACGGTAAAACCGAATGTATAGGCGCGATTGCGAATGGAGTAGATGAAAAAACCGCTATTTCAATTTTTGACGAAATGTCGTCTTTTGCGTCTTATGCCTTTAATAAGTCACATGCGGCTGCTTATGCGTTTGTAGCCTATCAGACCGCCTATTTAAAATGTCATTATCCGAAAGAATATCTGGCAGCTCTACTGACAAGTGTGTTGTCAGATTCGGGAAAAATTCTTGAGTATTTTGAAGAGTGTGGACGTCTTGGAATCTCTTTATTACCACCTGATATCAATGAAAGTTATCTTCAATTTACCGTCTCTGGAGAAAATATTCGGTTTGGTCTTCTTGCCCTCAAAAATATTGGAAAAGGTTTAATCCAGGAAATTATCAGTGAGCGAAATAAAAATGGACCATTTCGTTCCCTTTATGATTTCTGTGACCGAATGCAAGGGAGAGAGTTTAATAAAAGAGCTCTTGAAAGTCTGATTAAATGTGGCGCCTTTGACCATATGGGAAATAGCCGCCGTGCAATGCTGTCCTGTTATGAAAAACTCATTGATTTTGTTGAGAACAATAAGCGTAAAAATTTAGAAGGACAGTTTAATCTTTTTGAAGGACAAAAAGATGCTTCTTCTGATATTTTTGAAATTCCACCCATGGAAGAATATCCGTTACCACAGCTTTTAGCAATGGAAAAAGAAATGTCAGGTGTTTATTTAAGTGGCCATCCTCTTTTGGAGTATAGTAGTTTTGCCGAAAATCGGGAGTGCATTTCCGTTCGCGAGTTAATAGAAGGGGCAGACCAGGTTCCACCCCTTTATCCAGATAAGACAAAGGTGAGGATTCTCGGGTTAATTCAAAATGTTAAGACAATTCGTACCAGATCTAACGGTCAAATGATGGCATTTCTTTCTGTTGAAGGAACGAATGGAACAATTGAGGTCATTGTATTTCCTAAAATTTATGATCAATTCGCTCCACTTTTTATGACGGGAAAAATCCTTTTGATTGAAGGAGAGGTAAGTATTAAAGAAGATGAAGGTTGTAAGATTTTATGCAGTTTTGCTCAAGAGCTTACAAAGCAACTTCTAGAAACTCCCCAGGAACCTAAAAAAACGTTGTTTCTAAAATTTTCGGATAAGTCAGATTCACGGATTGTTCCTGTAGTCGCGTTGCTGCGCCGTTTTCCAGGACAGACTCCGGTTAAAGTCTATTTTGAAAAGATCGGAAAACTTGCTTACGCGCCGGGTCGGTTGACGGTTTCAGTTACTCGTGAATTAAAAGAAGAACTGCAAAAACTTTTGGGAGGAGAAAATATTACTGTAAAAGAGGAATTAAAATTGTGAAAAGTTTCTCAAAATCAGTTGACACCCTCTGTTATTTGAGTAAAATATAAAGTAGGGTATTTTGGTTTTACAACGATGAAACCATCCGGTTTTTTGAATAAATATTGGAGGAATTTATATGGAGAGAACCATCGGTGTATTGACAAGCGGCGGTGATGCCCCGGGAATGAATGCGGCTATCCGTGCGGTGGTAAGATCAGCGATTAAAAAAGGATTTCGTGTAATTGGTATTCAACGCGGCTATAATGGCCTGATCAACGGCGATCTTGTTGAGATGGATATGAGAAGCGTTTCTGATATTTTACAGCGAGGCGGTACAGTTCTTTATACAGCTCGATGCGATGAGTTCCGATATGAGGAGGGCCTCCAAAAGGCAAAGAAAACTTGTGAAGAAAATGGAATTGAAGGAATTGTCGTCATAGGTGGAGATGGCTCTTTCCGCGGAGCAGCGGATCTTTCTGCCCGTGGTGTTAAATGTGTTGGACTTCCCGGTACAATTGATAACGACATACAATGTTCTGAATATACAATTGGCTATGATACAGCCATGAATACCGCGATGGAAATGGTTGACAAGATTCGTGATACTGCTGAGTCTCATTATCGTTGTAGTGTTGTTGAGGTTATGGGTAGGCATGCCGGCCATATTGCTCTGAACTGTGGGATTGCTTGTGGTGCTACTTTTATCTTGGTTCCGGAAGTTCCATATTCTATTGAGGCTATTGTGGAAAAAATGAAGACAACTCAAAAAATTGGCAAACATCACTTTATTATTCTGGTAGCTGAGGGCATTGGAAATGTTAATGAACTCGCAAAGGAAATTGAGCGTTTAACAGGAATCGAATCCAGGGCTACAATTCTTGGGCATGTACAACGTGGGGGATCTCCGACAGTTCGTGACCGTGTACTTGCAAGTCAAATGGCTTATTATGCTGTAGAACTTTTGGAAAAAGGAATCGGAAATCGCGTTGTTGGTATGCAGCATAATGAGGTCGTTGATTTTGATATTCAGGAAGCACTGCGGATGAAAAAGCCGTTTGATACTAAACTTTATCAAATTGCTCATGATATTTCATTTTAATTTACATAAGAAAACAGCTCCCCGACTGCGGGAGCTGTTTATATTTTTGACGAATTCTGGAAATACTACCTTTATTATGATATAATAACTGAGAAATTAATTTTTATTCTGCTAATCTGAAAAAATTTGGAGGTATACAGAAAGATGTCATCTTTGCTTGACCGGACTCAAATTGGAAACGGAATTCATTTTACAGCCATCCGTGATTCACGCTTTAAAACAAACAGATTGTCTTTTAATTTTATTCTGCCTTTATCAAAAGAGATGGCTTCCGCAAATGCAATTTTACCTTTTTTAATTCGGAAGGGTTATCGCGGCTGTTCTGATTATACAGCTCTTAATCAAAAGCTGAATCAACTTTATGGCGCCAACCTTTATACGGATGTGCTTAAATCTGGTGACTTTCAAATTCTGAATATCTCTATTTCCTCAATTGATGACTCTTTTGCCTTGGAACAGGAATCTGTTTCAGAAGAGGCTGCTGATATTCTTTGCAGGCTTATAAAACAGCCAGCCTTTTTACAGGAGGATTTTGACCTTTCACAGTTTCAGTTAGAAAAACAGGCGTTAGTAGATGCCATTGAGGCTGAACTGAACGAGAAAACCTCTTTTGCAGTTCAGCAGATGATTGCTCATATGTGTGAAAAGGAACCTTATGGCCTGCACAAATACGGTAATGTTGATTCAGTCAAAAAACTGACAATGGAGATGGTAAAATCAGCTTATTACCGAATGATGAAAACAGCGATGATTGAAATTTACTTTGTAGGATGTGGAGAATCGGAAGGAGTTCTTTCACAGATTCGTAATGATTTTGCTGCTTTGGAGCGTACACCGATTGATTCTGTTAAATCTTTGTTTGTTCCTGCCTGTGGTCAGGTGCGAAAGGTGGAAGAGCACTATAATGTCAGTCAAGCTAAATTGGTTATCGGGTTTCGAGTTCATTCAACAGATCCGAAGGATATTGATTGCGCAAGGTTGATGTCAATGCTTTATGGTGGCACTCCCCGTTCCAAACTTTTTATGAATGTACGGGAAAAGTTGAGTCTTTGTTATTATTGTTCTTCACGGTTTGATCGGACAAAGGGAATTTTATATGTAAATAGCGGTGTTGAGTTTAATAATGTTAAAAAAGCGGAAGAAGAAATACTCAGGCAACTTGAGGAAATAAAGGCAGGTAACTTTACAGATGAGGAACTTGTCGAAACAAAACTAATGGTTGCGGATTCCTTTAAAACTGTGAATGATTCTCCTTCCTCAATGGAGTCTTGGTATTTGGGTCAGCAATTTGCCGCATCGAATGCTTCTCCAGAGGAAGAAGCGGCTCGTTTAAATGGGGTTACACGCGAGCAGGTGATGGACGCAGCGAATAGAACAGTGTTAGATACCGTTTACGTTTTGAGTGGGGAGGAACAGGGCGAATGATTCAGGAGATCAAAAATGAACGTTTAAAAGAAGTTTATTATAAAATTAACCATCCAACTGGTTTAACCGTCCTTTTGTACCCAATGAAAGGCTTTTCTTCGGCCTATGCTCTTTTTGGAACCAGATACGGTTCAATTGATACGACATTTCGCTCAAATACCGAAGAGGATTATATTACAGTTCCAGAGGGGGTAGCTCACTTCCTCGAACATAAGCTCTTTGAAAATGAAAACGGTGTGGACGCATTTGAACTTTTTGCAAAAACAGGTGCTTCTGCAAACGCCTTTACTTCATTTGACCGTACCTGCTATGAATTTACCTGTACCGATCATTTCGAGGAATCTTTGGAAATTTTGCTTAATTTTGTCCAGTCGCCCTATTTTACCGAAAAGACGGTGGAAAAAGAACAGGGGATTATCGGCCAAGAAATCAGGATGCTTCAGGATCGGCCAGGTTGGAAAGTCCTTTTTAATCTTTTAAATGCTTTATATGTCAACCATCCAGTTAAGGTAGATATTGGAGGGACGGTAGAAAGTATTGCTGAAATTAATTCAGATCTGCTTTACAGATGTTATCGAACCTTTTATAATGCGAACAATATGGTGCTTGCCATTGCGGGAAACTTTGATTATAAAAAAGCACTTGAGATTGTTGACCGTTGTATAAAACCTGCTGATTCTTTGATTCAGGCAGATTCCAGAATGCCTCAGGAACCACTTTCAGTTGCTAAAAAAGTAATAGAGGATAAATTAGAAGTATCGGTTCCTCTTTTCAATATCGGGTATAAAGAGTTGCCGCTTTTTGGATACGATCTCGTAAAGGCATTGGCTGAATTTGAAATTTTAACCGAAATTATTACTGGTGAAGGAAGCCGTTTTTATCGGGAAGCTTATGATTCTAATCTGATTAATTCTACTTTTTCCTCAGAGCTTTTTACTGGACCCAATTATTTTGCTGTTTTGTTTGACGGTGAATCACGTGAACCGCAAAAAGTTTATAAAGTTCTTAACAGCGCAATTTCCGGCTTTAAAAAGAATGGAATTTTGCCGGATGAATTTGAAACGGCAAAGCGTGCTGTTTATGGACGATATGTTCGTGGATTTAATAATGTGGAAAATATCTCTTATTCTTTGATAACTGCTCATTTTCAAAATGTTGACCTCTATGATATGATAGAAGCGGTAGCTAAGGTCAGTTTTGAGGATGTAACAAAACGTTTGGCTGGTTCATTTGAGGAGGAACATTCTGCTATTTCTGTGATTCATCCAATTCAGTAAAAGGAGACATTTTGATGCGCAATGTGACATTTCCAAATCTGGGGTTTGAATTTAATTTTAATCCGATTGCCTTTTCCATTGGTTCGATTGAAGTACACTGGTACGCTCTGATTATTGCGGTTGGGTTTATTTTGGCAGTGATCTACTGTTTCCGTCGGGCAAAGCGTTTTGGTATTGATCTTGATCGTTTAACCGATATGGTACTTGGTGGGCTGATCGGTGGAATTATTGGCGCACGCCTTTACTATGTTTTGTTCAAACTTGATTATTACCTTGCAAATCCGCTAGATATTTTTAAAACATGGGAAGGCGGACTTGCCATTTATGGTGGAATTATCGGCGCTTTGCTTGTTGCTTGGGCTGTTGCCCATTTTAGAAGAATCAAGTTTGGGCCGGTTCTTGATCTTGCCGGTCTTGGTTTTCTGATTGGTCAGGGGATAGGGCGTTGGGCAAATTTTGTTAATGTAGAGGCGTTTGGCTGTAACACAACTCTTCCTTGGGGAATGTCAGGAACAACAGTTTCGCAATACCTTTCGGATCATGCTTCAGAGTTGAGTACCTATGGTGTAACAGTGGATCCATCGTTACCGGTTCATCCTACTTTTTTATATGAATCACTCTGGTGTCTGCTCGGCTTTCTACTACTCCATATTTATTCCAGATATCGAAAATTTGACGGAGAAATTTTTCTGTTTTATTCTGCATGGTATGGACTTGGACGTTTTGTTATTGAGGGATTGAGAACAGATAGCCTAATGCTTGGAAAAGTTCGGGTTTCTCAACTGTTGGCAGCGTTGATTGTTGTAGCGGCAGTAATTGCCTGGGTCGTAATTCGCAGTAGAATTAAGCGTGATTCGACGTCAAAATGGGCTGTGCTTTATGTAAATACGGAAGAAGCACAGGAAATATTGAAAAACGGTTACCAATCTAAAAAGAAACAGAAAAAATCAAAGAGTTTGGAACAGATTGACGAAAACTTATCCGAAGATCTGGATGCCAATCTAAAAGAAGAAAAAATATCCGGAAACGATATTTTGGAACCGGATGAATCAAAAAACGCCAGGGAGGAATAATTGATGGCTCAGATTATTGATGGAAAGGCGATTTCAGCCCGTATTAAAGATGAACTTAAACAAGAGATTTCGGCCTTAAAAGAAAAAGGAATTCACCCGGGACTGGCAGTGGTTATTGTAGGAAACGATCCCGCTTCTCGCATTTATGTCAACTTGAAAAAAAGGGACTGTGAAGAACTTGGAATTTTGTCCAGAGAATATGCTCTGCCGGAGGAAACAACGGAAGAGGGGCTTCTTGAGTTGATTGACGAGCTCAACCGGGATTCCTCTATCAATGGGATTTTGGTACAGCTTCCGGTACCGGAGCAGATTGATGAAAACAAAATTATCGCAGCGATTTCTCCTGAGAAGGATGTCGATGCGTTCCACGCCGCAAATGTCGGAAAAATCATGATCGGCACCTATAATTTTTTGCCCTGCACCCCGGCGGGCTGTATGGAGCTGATTGCTTCTACCGGCGTTGATATTACCGGTAAAAGCTGTGTCGTCGTGGGAAGGAGCAATATTGTCGGCAAGCCGATGGCAATGCTTCTTCTACATAAAAATGGTACGGTGACAATTGCCCATTCCAAGACCAAAAATCTGAAGGAGGTTTGCGCTTCCGCTGATATTCTTGTAGCGGCGGTCGGCGTTCCAAAATTGATCAAAGGGGACATGATCAAGCCGGGCGCGGTCGTCATTGACGTAGGAACCACCAAAATGCCGGATGGCAAGCTCTGTGGAGACGTTGATTTCGAAGCTGCCAGTAAGATAGCAGGTTATATTACGCCGGTTCCTGGGGGAGTTGGTCCAATGACTCGTGTTATTTTGATGAAAAATACGGTAACCGCAGCTAAAATTCAAAACGGAATAAAAATATAGCTTGATTTTTTTATCACATTATGATAAAATATTTCAGTATTACGCACGCAGGATGTGTGTGACCCGGTGCCGGTTGTAACAGGCCGGTCGTTGCTCATAAGATCCTGCGGAGGAATCACAAACCAAAAATGGAGGTAATTTAATATGGCAGTCGTATCTATGAAACAGCTTCTTGAAGCTGGTGTTCACTTTGGGC
>CAUABB010000034.1 GCA_958427155.1 uncultured Oscillospiraceae bacterium
ACGGAACAAATCATAAACTGCCTTGGGATTAACTCCCTCTGCCTGAGGGGTGCTACGTAAAAGTTTTTCCATTTAAATCAATCCTTTCGTAATTTATCACAGCTTAAAAGCAAAATATCGTGATTTAAGGCAGCCTTTCCGGGTCCGATTTATTCTCTAAAATTTCTTTCTCCCGCGGACGGAACAGACTTTTTCTTGTTCTTTGTAAAACAGATAAACAAAACCGCGCTGACCCCCATCAGGATGGGATAATAAAGATTGGGAATGATTTCAAGTGGCGATATAGACGCGAGCCCCGCCGCCGTCAGAAGCTGGGCTCCGTAAGGAATAATCCCCTGTGTGACCGAAGTGAAGATATCTAGAATTGAGGCCATCCGCTTTGGTTCCACCTGATATTCGCCGCCGATTTCTTTCGCAATCGGTCCCGCCATGACAATGGCAACGGTATTGTTTGCCGTGCATCCATCCACCAAAATTGACATGCCGGCCATGCCGAGTTCAGCGCCTTTCCTGCTTTTGACCCGTTTTTTGATGGCGTCAATGATAAACTGAACGCCCCCGTGCTCTTTCACCAGTCCGAAAATAGCGGCAACAATGATCGAGATGATGGTAATTTCATACATGCTCTCAACGCCTTCGCCCAGAATTCCAAACATTTCCAAGAAGGTAAATTTGCCCAGCGCGATCCCCACTATTCCCGAAACGATAATACCGGAAAGCAGGACAACAAAAACATTAAAGCCAATCAGAGCTCCGACCAGAACGATTAAATACGGAAGGACCTGCAGCAGGTTATAGGATAAATCTCCTTTCAGGACATAATCGGTATTCCAGGTACGCGCGACCAACAAAACAATTGTAACAATAGCCGCGGGCAAAACAATCAGAAAATTCGCCTTGAACTTATCTTTCATCTCACAGCCCTGGGTTTTAACTGCGGCAATCGTCGTGTCTGACACCATGGAGAGGTTGTCCCCGAACATAGCACCGCAGACCACAGCGCCGATGCAAAGAGCCATCGGCAGATCGGTCTTATCCGCAATTCCCGCGGCAATCGGCGTCAAGGCGGTGATGGTGCCGACCGAAGTTCCCATGGAAACCGAGATAAAGCAACCGACCACGAAGATGCCGACGATCATAAAATTCGACGGGATAATAGACAAGCCAAAGTTAACGGTGCTTTCCACACCGCCTGCCGCGCTGACAATTCCGGAAAATGCGCCTGCGACCAGAAAGATTAACAGCATGGTAACGATATTTTCCTCCCCCATACTGCGGGCGGCTATCTGCATCTTCTCCGTAAATTTTACCTTGCGGTTTTGAAGGAAGGCCACGGCCAAAGCAATTAGAAACCCTATTACCGCCGGCATGGTGTACATATCTCCCGTCGCGATTCCCACGCCGATAAAAAGAATCAGAAAAATAAAGATGGGCAAAAGCGCCCAAAAGTTTCCTTTTTTAAGTTCTTTACCGTTCAGCTTGTCCACTCTCCTCTTTTATACATTATCTTTCCAAATAGAAATATCTTCATTTATGCTTTTACAGATCACAGAAATACGCTTCCAGCAAATATCAGAATCTTCTTTTTGCAACTACCTGACCTAATACCTTTTCATCCTGCTTTTGGGCCGATTCCAAGCGCATCCATCTGTGTTCTCATCCCCTGAATGCAAAGGTCCATAACATCGGCAAGATCCATTTTCAAAAGCTCACAACCTTTTCGGATCACTTCCCGATCGCACTTAGCTGCAAATCTTTTATCCTTAAATTTTTTTACGGCACTTTTAACTTCCAGATCAGAAATCCCGTTCGGCCGCATCAGAGAGGCCGCCATTATAATTCCAGTGAGTTCGTCTACCGTATACAAACTTTTTTCCAAGCTGCTTAAAGGTTCTACATTGCAGCAGAGTCCCCACCCGTGAGATTCGATCGCACGGATAAATTCCGGAGAAACCCCTTCTGGTTCCAGCAGTTCCTTTACATGGAGACAATGTTCCTCAGGGTATTTTTCAAAATCAACATCATGAAGATACCCCACCGCCTCCCAAAGTTCCGCATCTTCCTCAAAATACTCCGCCATCTTCCTCATTGCCGCACTGACAGCCAGCGCATGAACTAACAAATGGGGTTGCGTCACATACTTTCCCAATATTTCTTTTGCACGAGATAACGTCAGGTTTTCCGACATCGCTGAACTCCTCCTTCAAATCGACTTGTTCCGCCGAAACCGATAAAATCCTTTGCCTTTATGTTACGGCGCATTTTCAAAAAAATCAAGTCTTTCCAGTCCCTAAAAAAGAGTTTGACAGAAACTCCCTATGGATTTATAATGAATCCCTATCAAGCCAAAAAGGAAGGGTTTTTATGTTAAAACGTTTTGTTCCCTATGAGAAGCGCAGTAAAAAACAAAAGAGGGCCTACGACGCACAAAGACGCATCCTTTGGGACGGAAATCCGGTCACCCGGAAAACTAAAAACAAAAAACAGTATAATAGAAAAAAGGTTCAGCGAATCGATTGGAACGATTTCACTGAACCTTTTTCCTTTCCACTTAAAAGCGATAGGTACTTTGTGGAGAATCCGGCTCCAGCTGCATGAGCTCAATCCGGTTGCCGTCCGGGTCGATCACCCAAGCCTGCCAGTTGCCGTCACAACCTTTGAGAGGCTCAACAAACATCGTGCCGCCGTTTCCTTTAATCATGGCCGTAACTGCGTGGATATCGTCTACCTCTATACAGGTGTGCAGAAAACCGGTGAGATGCTCGTCGTCGTTGTTCTCGGTACGCGGAGTACCGTCATGAAACAGCTCAAAAAACAACCCGTCACCCAGCGCAACATATTCGATCCACGGCTTGCCGTCCTTTTCCATAGAAAAAGCTTTTTTCCCTCCAAGGATGTCACAATAAAAATGGAGAGAGCGCTCCATATCCGTAACTTTAAACGCAACATGTCCAATTCGTTTCATCATCTAAACCGCCCCCATTTCTATTATTCAAAATAAATCTGACGCTGTTTGCATCCTGGTTCCAACTGAACAAATTCAATTTCAATCCCGTCCGGATCCGTCATCCAGGCCTGCCAGTTGCCGTCACGGCCGCGTTTTGGTTTCACACGGAAGACGCCGCCGCGGCTTTCGACTTCCTCTACAAACTTAAACATATCGTCTACGACGAGACAAAAATGAGAAAAGCCGGTAAAATGAACGCCTTCCGGCGCTTTCTCCGTTTCATGCGGTGTTCCGCCGTAAAACAGCTCAATAAACGCTCCGTTTGAGGCAACGAGGTACTCTGTCCCCGTGCCCGGGCCATCAAGCGGCATGGAAAACGCCTTTTTACATCCTAAAATATCCAAATAAAAATGAAGCGATTTTTCCATATCCTTAACCCAGATCGCCGTATGTCCAAATCCCTGAAACATGATTGACTCCTTCTTTCTGCATAATTTTATTGTTAATTGTATATTACCAAATGGACAAATATTTTAAAATATCCGATTAGTAGTAAGAATTCATCTGTTTCCAGCCGCCTTGGAATGTTTTGAAATAATATCCCCCGGCAAAACCGGGGGATATTGGATTTTATTTTACAGAAAGCTCTGCTTTCAAAGGCTCAATCCCCGTCAACGCAACGCTCCGCGCGTCAGGCTGGCTTCCACCGACATAAAGAGTAAACTTCGTACTGTCGACATAGCGCTCGCCTTTATCGTCCACAACGGTCAGCGCCGCATTTCTTACCGGAAGCTCAACCGTCTTGCTCTCACCCGCCTTCAGCGAAACACGTTTAAAGGCACAGAGGCTATGATTACGTACAGCAAATTTGGACTCGTTATCCTTAATATAAACCTCGACTACTTCATCCATGTCATAGCTGCCGGTATTGGACACAGTAACAGAGACAATGAAGTCATCCTCTTTTCCAACACACGCAGGAACCTTAAGATCAGAATAAACAGCCTTGCTGTAAGACAAGCCGTATCCGAACGGATAAAGCGCCTCATTTTCCATGTAACGATAAGTACGGTTTTTCATACTGTAGTCTGTAAACTCCGGCAATTCCTCAACACTGCGGTAGAAGGTAACCGGAAGTTTGCCAGACGGCGCAACCTTTCCAAAAAGGATATTTGCCGCCGCAGTACCTCCCAAAGCGCCAGGATACCAAGTCTGAATAATCGCGTCACAATGCTCATCCGCAAAGTTAATCGACATTGCGGAGCCGGTACTGAGAAGAAGAACCGTCGGCTTGCCAAGCGCGGTAATCGTTTCAAGCAGCCCTTCCTGCTCCTGAGAAAGGTCAAGAGTAATTTTATCGCCAGCAGCATATGCGTTACCCGCATCGCCCTGCTCCCCTTCGATGGTCGCATCAAGTCCAAGACAGAGAACAACAACATCCGAAAGCTCTGCAACCGCGACCGCCTCCGCGATCCGGTCATTTGGCTGAGCCAAATCTTCGACTCTGTTCTTGAAAAGATGGCAGCCCTCCGAGTAGTAGACACGCGTATCCGGATTAACCGCAGCCTGAATTCCTTCAAGCAACGTGACGTAATGGGAAGCGGTTCCCGCATAGTTTCCCTTGAGAATTACCTGACTGTCGGCATTTGGGCCAATAACCGCAATGTTTTTAATTTTGTCTTTATCAAGAGGCAAAACGCCGTTGTTCTTGAGAAGCACCATAGACTTTTCCGCAGCTTTCAAGTTGGCGGCAGCGTGTTCGGCACAGTCATTAACCTCATATGGGATATCGTCAAATTCTGTTTTTTCATCAAACATTCCAAGGCGCATCCGGGTGGTAAAGAGCCGCTCACAGGCAGTGGTAATCTGCTCTTCAGTCACAAGTCCTTCTTCATATGCCTGAAGCATGTGAAGATATGTATTTCCACAGTTAACATCACAGCCCCACTTCATCGCTAGAGCAGCCGACTCCGGTGCAGTAGCGGTAACCTTGTGGTTCACATGGAAGTCACGAATTGCCCAGCAGTCGGAGACAACATGACCGTCAAATCCCCACTTTTTACGAAGAATATCATGAAGAAGTAATTTACTTCCACAACAGGGCTCCCCGTTAGTACGGTTGTAGGCACCCATAACGCTTTCGACCTTTGCCTCTTTTACAAGTGCTTCAAAAGCAGGAAGATATGTCTCCCAAAGATCTTTCTCTGAAGCGACTGCATTAAACTCGTGACGGATTCCTTCCGGACCGGAATGAACCGCATAATGTTTCGCACAGGCGGCGGATTTCATCACCTTGCCGTCTCCTTGAAGCCCCTCTACAAATTTCACGCCAAGGCGGCTTGTAAGATAAGGATCCTCACCATAAGTCTCGTGCCCACGCCCCCAGCGAGGATCACGGAAAATATTGACATTTGGGCTCCAGAAAGTCAGGCCTTTATAGATATCTCGATCGCCCTTTTTGCTCTGCATATTATACTTTGCGCGGCCCTCAGTTGAAATAATTTTCGCAATTTCCTTCAAGCCTTCATCATCAAACATGGCAGCCATACCGATTGCCTGTGGAAATACTGTGGCGGTTCCAGCGCGGGCAACACCGTGAAGCGCTTCATTCCACCAGTTATAAGCCGGTACGCCAAGCCGCTCAATCGCCGGCGCATCATAGCGAAGCTGGGAAGCTTTTTCCTCCAACGTCATTTGGGAAACCAGGTCCTTCGCGCGCTCTTTCGCTGAAAGAGACTCGTCTAAATACTTCGGTTTCATTTAAGAATTCCTCCTTGTTGATAAGCCGCCCAAAGTGGCGGAAACTTTCACCTGTTTTTCATTATAACAAACCAATTTACAGGATTACAATCAATAAAATTAACCTTTTACATGAAATTCTTTTTGCGGTTTATCACAGTAAAACCATTACAGCGTCACGTGGCTTCAGGCAGATTACCGCTTTCCCATTTTCTACCCGGAGTTCTTCAAAAACTTCTCCGTTGCGTTCAACAGAAAGGGTAGAAACCCCCGCAGCGTATAAGTCCACTGGTAAAGAAACGTTCTGTATCTCATCAGAAATATTAGCCAACGCGCAGGCACGCTTCCCATCGGGCGCTTCCCAAAACATATGAAGGACTACAGGAATCTCAATTTCACGTCTTGGACAGCCAAAGTCAAGTCCGTCAATCATCATTCTCAACTTCGGAACAGAAAGCTGAGAAGAAGGAAGAATTTTCCCCTCTACAAGAAAACGAGTATTTTTCCGAAAGGCCGCGCAAGCATGAACTGCCATTTCCATAATCTTGGGATCAGCATCCTCCAGAGGATGGTTTTCAAACTCCTTTAGCATTACAAGTGGAGAACCGGCCGGAAGGTTCCCGCAAACAAAATTCCATCCATGAAAATGAACGCCGGTTTTATTGGAAGGCAGGAAAGGTGTCCAGTCCCCTCCATAACAGGGAATATATTCATGATAAAGGAACGAAAACAACGGAACTGCTTCCAGACCACCCTGCGGTTTGTCATAATTACGGGCATGGTAAAGATCAAGGTGCTGGATAAACGGCTCGGAAATCCATTCCTCCGAAAGAGCGAAATCAGGACTCAACGCTTTACAACGAGAACGGGTTTCATCATAAATTTTCTGAACCGCCTTTACCTGCCAGTTCCCCCATCCCGGCGGATGTCCATGCTCTTTACTGTAGCAGCAGGGGGTTCCGCCTCCTAAAACCTGATCGGCCTGCTGAACCGTTACGCCATAATCCCGTAGCATCTTAAGAGATGCCCCACAAAGCTGATCCATCGCTTGGGCGGTCGCAGGACAGGCATAGGCGTGAACGCCATCCCATTCGTCCAGATTGGAATCCATATATGGAACTCCGTTTGGATCCAGCGCAGCTGAATGTACCCACTCTTCCCGAAATTTTTTACGAGCGTCATAATCAATGGCAAGATGAGGCTGAGGCCCTGCTTTTGGCTGATGACGACGCACCAGAAGTTTAATTCCAGACAGTCCGAAGGTAAAAGGACGATTTCCATCCCGAATAAGCTGGTCGCACATCTTTTTAAAACGTTCATCCCCACCGTAAGGCGGAAAATAATCAGGGCCAGCCCATTCTCCAATCTTCTCCCAGCCACACATCATCGCAACCATTGGCAGATTCAACTTTTCCTGCCAGCTCCGTACATACGCTGGAACCCGATCCAGAAATTCCTCCCCACCCTTCTGATACCGAAGGCGGAAATTGAAAAAGAATGCCCCTTCTTTTATCCAGCGCGGAATTTCTTCCCGCTGAGCAACAGTTTTTTCACACCACGGAGCTGTTTTGGCCCATTCCCGATAAGCAAGAGCTGCGTCCTGCCAATCGCCCTTAAAGAAACGGGTTACAACCGGATACTCCAAAGAAAAGTCAAGGCCTCCCAGTTCAGGGCGTAAATGAACCGGAGAAAGATCTATTCGATCTTCATCACGGAGAATTGGACCAAATCGTTTTGGATGTCCATCCGTATCAGCCGTATATAAAAGGATTCCGCCTTCTTCATCGTAATAGGCAACCAACTGAACAGCAAGGTTAAGAGGATGCTGTTTTCCTTCGCCGGGGTACCAATATCGCTCTTCCTGTACGCCGTCAACATTTTTTTGCCACGGATAAATAGACGGATTCCCCAGCAGGATTCCATCCATTTTAGGTAAAAGAATCCTCTCAGTTTCTGGGGCATCCCCCAAAGGCGTACGGAACTGAAACCAAGGATATTCCACCTGCCTGACCGCAAACGCGGTACGGTTTAAAACCTTAAGGCCCCAAAACGCCTCTTTATCTTTTAACGAAACCGTGGCAACAACATCAATTTCCAATCCATCAAGCCGCAGAAATGTTATTTGAAGTGTTTCTCCCACCTGTTCTAGTTCTACTTTTTCCGCTGTCTCCGGCGTCAATCGAAGTTCCCCAGGAAGGACTGCCCCCTCAAATGTTTCAACCAGTGTGAGACGAAAAAGCTCACAGCTGCCAGCTGCCAGATAATTTCTACCGCTCTTAGGTTCTTCCAGTCGTAAAATTCTTCCGATTTCATCAAATTCAATTAAGGCATGCTGATTTAATAACTTCATGAATTTTCACCTCTTTTTTACTTAAGAATAAAATCTCCAGACAGCTTATTTTAAAAGCACTTCCGCAAACCGATCGATTCGTTCGTCAAAAATTTGTGGTGCATCTAAATGTTGCGCCGCTGAAGCATCCAGTACCATATTGGCTAGTTTTTTTTCTTTCCCCGTCAACTTTCCGGGATTAAGCAATCCGCCAAAGCAGTCACAAACCAAAGCATGTTTTAGAATTTTTTTGCGAAAATTTTCCTCAAACGGATCAACACGGTCAATTGGGAACCCCTTGCAGAGGTAAATCCCCAGTTTTTTCTGAAGCAACATTTCCTTATGAAGCGCAATAAAATGCTTCAGGCGCTTTCCAATGTTACCATAATGAATGTAACTTCCCAATACAATACAATCATAATGGTCGAAGTCGGGTAATTTCTGAACTCTGAGGTTCAACAAGTCGGTATCTTCCTTTCCAAGACGTTCCCGAAGGCGCTGGGCACATTCCTCAGTCGTTCCATTTTTCGTTACAAAAACAATCAGAGTTTTCAACCATGACATCTCCTTTAATCCCGGAATTTTAATCTGCGGCATTTTTGGGGACCATTCGTAAAAAGACGAAGCCGACAATAAAAAGCACCGCGATTGACAAAACTCCCAGCTCACTCTTGCCGGTTAAATGAGTGATTCCGCTTACCAGCGCCGTGCCAATTACCGCTGCATACTTCCCAAACACATCAAAAAAGCCAAAAAACTCGTTTGAATTTTCTTTTGGGATCAGCCGGCCAAAATAGGAGCGGGAAAGAGCCTGTATTCCTCCCTGAAACAATCCAACGGCTACAGCCAGAACCCAAAATTCCAAAGCGGTTTTCAGGAAAAATGCAGCAAATACCGTAATGGCAAAATAAGCGGCAATTGAAATTCCGAGCATCAGTCGGGTACGGTATTTTGCCGCAAGCCTTCCGTAAAGGATTGCACTTGGAAAAGCTACTATCTGCGTCAACAACAAGGCAAGGATCAGTTGAGTAGAATCAATTCCCAGCGCTGTTCCATAACTGGTCGCCATTTTAATAATGGTGTGAACACCATCAATATAAAAAAAGTACGCGAGAATAAAAAAGAGTACCGCTTTATTGTGGGCTATTTTTTTCATTGTCTTTCCCAAGCGGCGAAATGTGTTACGGAATAGATGAGGTTCTTTTTCTTTATAATAACGCTGTTTATAATCCCGCACAAGAGGAATTGTAAAAATCAGCCACCAAATTGCCGTAATCACAAAAGCAATCTGGGTAGGAAGGTACCCCGTAAGGCCAATTTTATCTCCAAACAAGATTAAACAAATACACAAGATAAAAGGAATACAGCTTCCGATATAACCCATTGCATAGCCAAAAGAAGAAACCTGATCCATTCGGTCATCTTCCGTAATATCAGTGAGCATAGAGTCATAAAAAACCATACTTGAATTCAAACCAATCGATGCCAAAATATAAACCGCCAAAAAAATTAGCCACGAAACGGACAATCCCAGTGCCAGGACAGCAAGAACACCTAATCCAAAAAAAGAAATAAAGAAACGGATCTTGTTTCCCTTATAATCAGCGATAGAACCAAGATGCGGCATTAACAAGGCTACAATCAACGAGGCTATTGACTCACCGTAGCCCCAGAAAATCATTGCCTGACCGTTATTTCCCGCAAGATTGGCAAAATAAATCGGGATCACACTGGAAGATAAAAGAACAAACGCGGAATTTCCCACATCATACTTGACCCAGTTTTTTTCTAACCGGGTCATTTTAAACCTTGTCATCTTTGCACCGCCTTTTAATAGATTTAGACTTGTCTGTTTCTACTGATTCCATTATACTAATACTAGAGGATTGTAACAACAGTTTTGATAAATAATTTACACTGCTTTGCCGCTTTTTTACGTGGAAGACAGGAGGCCATCATGCCGTCTATTTGTACTCATCATCTGTTTGGACAAAAAGTGCTTCAAAAATACGGGCGTGCCTTTCAAGAAAACGTCAATACTCAGGATGCCTTTATTATGGGCTGCCAGGGACCGGACCCATTCTTTTTTGCCGCTTTAGGCACGCACCCTAAAAATTATCTCCGTTTTGGACAGCTGCTCCACGGTGTCAATGTCACTCAATCGTTCGAGCAGATGTTTGCCTTTCAACGGGCTTCCTCCGGTGAGACGCGTGATATCCTTTTTGCTTATCTTACAGGATATCTTTGTCACTACGCTCTAGATCGGACAACTCATCCTTATATTTATTCTGTTCAAAACAGAATTTGTAAAGAAATGGGGTTATCAGACGACCGAGCTCATATCCACATGAGGCTTGAAACCGCTATCGACTATCTTATGACAGGGCAGACCGAAAATCCCAGTTCTTTGATACCCCGCAATCGCAAAGTTTGTATGGTTATCAGCAACATGTTCCAAACAGTTTCTTTTAACGTTTACGGCATTGCTCTTTCTAAATCCTGTTACTGGCGGGCAATCCGCTGCACACGGATTGTTGAGCGCTTTCTAAAATCCAGAAAAGGAATTAAACGGAAATTGTTGTCGGGAATTGAACGAATTTTTACCCGTTATTCCATGTATGACGCTATGTCACTTTCAGAGGATACCAAAGGGCTCGAAGATCCACTCAACCTAAAAAAGCAGGGATGGGAAGAATCTTCCCCCCAAAAATACCGTTGTGAATCCTTTGAGGAGCTCTTCCATATGGGAATTCTTCAAGCAGTTTCTTGCATTAAAATGTTCAGTGATGGCGAACAAGCATCTAAAATAACAGTTGGAATGGATTTTAATGGAGGGGCAGAGGAGCAAAAAGAGTTTTCTGTTAATTTTACCTCTAATCCACTCCAAAAAGGAGAAACAGATCTATGAATAAAATGACTCATTGCTGCGAATGCGGCA
>CAUABB010000035.1 GCA_958427155.1 uncultured Oscillospiraceae bacterium
GGCGGAAATCCACTTTATCACAGGTTTTACGGGAAATTTTACGAATCTCCTTCAGGTTTTGGGCGGAGGTGGAAACATCCTCGCGCTCGCAGAAATCGGTTCGATCTGGTCCGACAATCAAGTTCCCATGTACGGTCGGTGAGACCAGCACCCCTTTGCCGGCCCGGGACGGACACTGGAAAATCACCCGTTTTACGAGGTTCCCTTGATTTTTATCCAAAAGATAATATTCACCTTTCGCGGGAGAAATGGAAAAATCGGCGGGAGCGATCATATTGTGAATGCGGTCAGCATAGATACCCGCGGCGATTACAAGATATTTCGCGTGAAGAACCTTTCCGTTTGCGGAGGTAACGGCATAGCTGTCGTTTTCGCGGGTAATTGCGGTAACTTCATGACCGAAGTAATAGTCGGCACCATTTTGAACCGCATTCTCAACAAGGGCAATACAGAGCTCCCATGGATTGATAATTCCCGCGCTTGGCGCAAAAAGACTACATTTAATTTCAGGGTTCAGATTTGGCTCCAGTTTAAGAGTTTCCTCACCAGTCAGAATTTTAAGCCCCGGAACTCCATTTTCTTCCCCACGCTTAAAAAGAGCGTGTACCGCGTTTTCTTCCTCTTGGTCTGTGGCGATTACAAGCGAACCGCATTCACTGTAGTGCGCCTGAAATTGTCTAGCTAACGCTTTAATCATTTGATTGCCCCGGACGTTATGAAACGCCATTTTGGTGCCGGGAAGGGGATCATAACCGGCGTGAATAATGGCGCTGTTGGCCTTGGTTGTTCCCTCAGCTGCGTCATTTTCCTTGTCAATTATTGCGATGCGGAGTTGATACTTAGAAAGTTCATGTAATACGCAGCCTCCGCTGATACCAGCTCCGATTACAAGAACGTCGTATAATGGTTGCATAACTGCCTCCTTTGGGATAAGCTTTCATTTTTCATTTTAGCACATGAAGGTCTTGAGGAAAACCCTGAAAATACAAGAAACTATTTTTTCCGGTTTGCTTTTGGTTCAGGAATCCTGTATGATAATAAAAGATAAATTTTTATGAAAAGGGTGTAGAAATGAGAATTTTACTGATCCGTCACGGAGACCCTGACTATACAGTTGATTCCCTGACGCCTAAAGGCTGGCGAGAAGCGGAACTTCTTTCAAAACGGCTTATCAAAGAAAAAATAAAAGAAATTTATTGTTCCCCCTTGGGTCGTGCCAAGGATACTGCGAGCCTTACGTTGAAAAAATTAGAAAGGAAGGCACAGATTCGTGACTGGCTTCGGGAGTTCGACGTTCCTGTAATCTTGCCCGATGGGAGAACAAAAACCAATTGTTGGGATTTAATGCCTTCTTACTGGACGGAAATTGAAGCGTTTTACGGAAAGACAAGCTGGTTGGAAACTGATTTAATGCGGTCTGGACCTGCAAAAGAACGATATCGTGAAGTAGCAAACGGAATTGATGGGATCCTTGCAGAATATGGTTATCTGAGAGAAGGAAATATCTACCGTACCTCTCTTGGAAATAGAGACACTGTTGCGTTGTTTTGTCATTTTGGAGTCACCTGTGTGATCCTCTCCTATCTGTTGGGGATTTCTCCTGTTCCGCTTTGGCAGGGATTTGTAGCCGCTCCGTCCTCGGTGACAACCCTTTATACAGAAGAGCGTGAAAAGGGTATTGCTGTTTTCAGATGCCAGTCTTTTGGAGATTTATCCCACCTTTATACTGCAGATGAACCACCAGCTTTTGCTGCCCGGTTTTGTGAAACCTATGAGAATTTTGATGAGCGGCATTAATATGCATAAAGAGGAGAAACTGTTCAGGCTTTCAAATCTGAGAAGGAGATAGGCAATCAACCTCGGAATTTTACAGATGAAGTTCATAAGAAACACCCCTGGGAGTTTTCAGGGGTGTTTTAAGCTTTAATTCATATTTTTATATAACGCTTCAAACCGTATATCCTGATTGTAGTTCCCATAATCTTTTCCAAACAGAGTAATTCCACCACAGGCAATACTGCGGGTACGGCTGATTGCAAAGCGCAGAATAATACTACTGCGAAAGTCAAGGTTAAGCATATCTACTGTCGTATCACTGATTTTTGCTCCGTCAATAAAAACACCTTCTTCATTAATGGTAAGTACCTTTAAAACTCCAGATTTCGCCCAGCTGTCCGGCCACCAAGCTGGGGTGTAACGTCCGTTTCCACCAACAAAACTTCCAGAGCAACTCCAGAAGCCGAGAGGAATACCATTAATGGAAAAATTAATATTACCCGGATACTCTTCCCGTCCGGCGGGAACCTGAGAGGAGATTTCAAACGAAAATTTCATTTGCCTGAGTTTTTGCCCCTGTTTAATATAATTTGGAATCCGGTATTCCAGATATCCATTCGAGTACCAGAGTATTCCAGCGTTGATCCGTTCAGGAGCGCCAAAGTAACGGGGATCATCCATCTCTCCAATCAAATTTTCTGAAGTAGCGAGGCCACAGGCCGGGTTAATGTCATAATTACAGTAGCTTCCGATTGGAATATCAGCAGCATAACTATTCAAAGCACAGGAACAGCGAAATGGATCAATTAAGACCTTGGTTTCCCGCAACGAGCAGATTTTCTGTGAACCCCGTTTCCCCGAGGAGTGAGTAATTTCAATAACCCCAGCATCTACCAGAAGCTTGATATGTGCCGTCATTGCGCCATTTGTTACTTCTAGAACATCAGCGAGTTCGTTTAAATTCATCGACTTGTGTTCATGAAGAAGTTTAACAATTCGGATTCGAATTTCAGAGCCAAGCGCTTTGCAGAATAAATATGTTTCGTTTAAATTATTAATTTCTCTCATGGAATCACCGCTTTGACTGTAGGATTGTATGGACAATGTAATTATAAATATTTTATAAAACCAAAAATGAGTATAACATATTTATTTATTTGAGTAAATGTGAATAATAACTATAGATTTTACTAAACTTTTGGAATAATAATAAAAAATAACGCCTTAAAATTATGTGTAGTTTTAGAAGCTTTTTCACATTGCTTTAGCCGATATAAAAACCATTTGGGATGCTTTGCTTTAGAGGTTGGTTGTGAAACTTTTAATCGAGTTCCTGTAAGTTGTTTGATCCAATATTTTATCGGAAAATAATCCATGTTTTCGGCGATTGATTTGATTGTTTTTTACGAGGGGCAATGCTATAATGGCCTCGTAGTCGACTTCAAACGGCTTAAATGTTGAATTTTAAACGGAAAAGAGGAAACAGTTATGCAAAATCGTCTTCGCTCTCTGCCTTTAAAGGATATAAAAATAGCCGATGCGTATTGGTCTCGCTATATTAAAAATGTTCATGCCGGGCTTATGTATCAGTGGGACGCTTTGAACGACCGACTTCCGGATACGGAGAAAAGCTATTGTATGCATAACTTTAAGGTAGCCGCTGGTCTGGAAGATGGAGAGTTCGGTGGAATGTGTTTTCAGGACAGTGACGTTGCAAAATGGCTGGAGGGTGTGGCGTTTTATCTGGAAATCAATTCAGATCCGGAACTTGAAAGGATAGCCGATGAAGCGATTGAGATTATTGGCAAAGCTCAGCAGGAAGATGGCTATCTGAATACATATTATATCCTTGCTGAACCAGGAAAACGGTGGAGCAGCCTGCGAGATCGACATGAGCTTTACTGTGCGGGGCACTTTGTTGAAGCAGCTGTCGCTTACTATAACGCAACTGGAAAAGACCGGCTTTTAAAAATTATCTGTCGGTATGTTGATTTGATCTGTGATACTTTTGGTAGGGAAGAAGGAAAAATTCCGGGCTATCCGGGTCATCCAGAACTGGAGCTTGCCCTTGTAAAATTGTATCGAGTAACAGGTGAAAAGCGTTATCTTGATCTTGCCACTTATTTTGTGAACGAACGGGGACAGCGTCCTCTTTATTTTGATATTGAAAAAGATCGGCCGGGTTATACCAGCGCGTTTGATCCCCGTATTTTTAACCATACCTATTATCAGGTGCACGCGCCGATACGGGAACAGAAAACTGCGGAAGGGCACGCGGTGCGCAATGCTTATTTGTTTTCCGGTGTGGCGGATGTTGCTTATGAAACAGGAGATGAAGAGCTCCTTAAGACCTGTGAGGAGATTTTTAAAAATATCGCACAGAAACGGATGTATATTACGGGTAGCATTGGTTCTTCTGCGTCGGGAGAGCGTTTTAGCACCGACTATGACCTGCCGAACCATTCCAATTACTCAGAATCCTGTGCGTCAATCGCTCTGGCGATGTTTGCGCAGAGGATGTTTGAAATCGAAAGAGATTCCAAGTATGCGGACGTTATGGAGCGTGCTCTTTATAATACGGTTCTGGCGGGAATTTCATTAGAAGGCAACCGTTTCTTTTATGTAAATCCTCTTGAGGTAATTCCGGACGTTGACGAAAAAAATAACGATCTTCAGCATGTTAAAACCGAGCGGCAGAAGTGGTTTGGATGCGCCTGCTGCCCGCCGAATATTATCCGGACATTGGCTTCGATGGGGCAGTATATCTACGGAGTGGATGATGACAGTCTATTTGTCAATCTTTATATTTCTAATCAGTCTTCCTGTCAGATTGGTGAGCGTAAGGTTGATCTTTCAGTTCAAACTTTGTATCCTTTTAAGGGGGAAATTGAAATAAAGATAAAAACTGATTCGGATAAACCGTTTACCCTGGCGCTTCGACTTCCCCAGTTTGCTTTTCTTAATCGACTGACAGTTGGCGGTGCTCCTGCTCATGTGAAAATGGAGAAGGGATATCTTAAATTAGAACGGAATTGGAAAGGCGAAACGGTTATCCGCATGCTTCTGGATATGCCGGTGTTGCGTATTTATGCCAATCCGAAAGTGCGGGCGGATATCGGCAAAGTTGCGTTGGTTAAGGGTCCGGTTGTCTATTGTCTGGAGGAAGCGGATAACGGAGCTAATTTAGGAGCTTTTCAGCTGCCGGATGACGCCCTGCTTGAGGAAAACTATGACGAGAAGCTTTTTGGGGGAACGGTTATCATCTCGGCTGAGGGATTTAAAACGGTTGAGGACGGCGGAAGCCTTTACCGAACGGCTCCCCCGAAAAAGGAAAAAGCGGCGATGAAGTTTATACCATATTGTTATTGGAATAACCGGGGCAAAGGAGAGATGCTTGTTTGGGTTCGGAGAGAAACACGATAGAAATAAAGAGAATTTTTAAGAAAATAAAAGAAATAAGGATATAAGCTGAAATAATAAGAATTTTTGTAAAAAGCTGACGTTTTATAACGTTAGCTTTTTACTGTGCTAAAATATAAAATGAATTGGTGTTAAAAAATAAGAGAGAGGGAATGACACTTGAAAAAGATTACTAGAGTTCTTTCAGTTGTTGCCGCCGGCGTTTTGGCGTTAACTCTGTTCGGAGGATGCGACAATTCACAGGAAAATGGAGACGATGCTGCTAAGACACAATTTGTTCTTGGACTGGACGACAGTTTTCCACCGATGGGCTTCCGGGATGATGACAACAATATTGTAGGTTTCGATATCGATTTGGCGCAGGCTGTCTGTGATGAGTTGGGAATGGAACTGGTTACCCAGCCAATTTCTTGGAATGCCAAGGAGATGGAATTGAACAATGGCAATGTTGATTGCCTTTGGAACGGTTTGAGTGTCGATGCTGAACGGCAAGAGAAAATGTGCCTGTCTGAACCGTATATGGAAAACCATATGGTCGTAGTTGTCAACAAAGGTTCTGAAATTATGACCCGTGAGGATTTAATTGGGAAAAAGGTAGGCGTTCAGAAAGGTTCTACAGCGCTGAAAGCGGCTCAGGATGATGAGTTTATCAGTCAGTCTGACCTTGTAGAGTATGATAACAATGTTCTTGCTTTAACGGATTTGCCGACCGGCCGGATTGATGCGATCGTTTTGGATGAAGTAGTGGCGAACTATATGATTAAAGAAGATCAGGATAAATATGTTGTCCTTGATGACTTCTTGAGCGCGGAGGAGTACGCCATCGCTTTCAAGAAAGGAAACGACGAGCTTAAAAACAAGGTTGACGAGGCAATTGATAAGCTGGTTGAAAATGGAAAAGCGGCTGAGATTTCAGAAAAATGGTTTGGCAAGGATGTTTTGCTGAAAAACTAGATTTTACTGGACAAACTGGTGCGAAAAATGATAAAATAAGGCATGATTTATCATGCCTTATTTTTTTGTTTGGATCACGAAAATGATTAAAATGGGTTTGGTATTTGGTAGGAAACGGTGTGGAAGGGTCAGGCGTTGTTGTGGCGGCGCCTAAATTTATGACTTGTTTTCTTTTGCTTGGTAAAGCATTACTGTAAGATTGTTCTGAAACGGGAGGTCGTTCACGGATGGATTACATCCTTAAAATTTTACCGCCTATGTTGGATGGAGTGGCGGTTGCTACTTCGCTTTTTGCAATCGTTATTATTCTTTCTCTTCCATTGGGGTTTGGGATCACCATGCTTGCGCGGTGTCGTTTTAAACCGATCGCTTGGTTGGCGCGTGCGTTTATCTATGTAATCCGTGGAACACCGCTCCTTTTGCAGCTCTTTTTTGTTTATTTCTGTTTGCCGATGATTTCGCCCTCACTTGCTCTTGACCGTTTTCCGGCGGCTTGTGTGGGATTTGTGTTAAACTATGCGGCTTACTTTGCAGAAATTTTTCGTGGTGGACTTCTCGCTATCGATAAAGGACAGTATGAAGCCTCTCAGGTCCTTGGCCTTTCTCGGCCTCAAACCTTTTTCCGGGTAGTCATTCCTCAGATGCTCCGGGTATCGTTGCCTGCTCTTTCGAACGAGTCGGTAACGTTGGTAAAGGATACGTCTCTTCTTTATGCTGTTTCGGTTCCGGAAATTCTTCACGCTGCTCAGAATGCGGTCAACCGTGATGTCAATTTGACTCCTTTTTTTATCGCGGCGGTGATTTACTTATTAATGAATACGATTCTTACGTTTTTGTTTAGGTATCTTGAGAAAAAATTCGACTTTGAGAAGGGGATGTAGCGGATGGCTTTTATCGAAATCAATGGCCTAAAAAAGTCGTTCGGAAAACTGGAAGTTTTAAAAGATGTCTCCTTTACTGTTGAAAAAGGCGATGTCGTTGCAGTCATTGGTTCTTCTGGTTCAGGAAAAAGTACAATGCTCCGGTGTATTATTAATCTGGAAACTGTAGATGGAGGAGACATTGTTATTGAAGGCGGCAGTCTTGTGAAAAATGGAAAATATCCTCCCAAAAAAGAAGTAAAACAAATTACTTCAAAAATGGGAATGGTGTTCCAGCAGTTTAACCTGTTTCCTCATTTAAATGTCCGAAAAAATTTAGAAATGCCGGTCCGGCTTTCAAAACGTGAGGAAAAGGCCCAGATTTCCACTCAATGTGAAGAAATGCTTAAAAAAGTAGGCCTTCTTGATAAGATTGATTCCTATCCCTCTCAGCTTTCGGGTGGGCAGAAGCAGCGGGTAGCAATTGCGCGTGCCTTGATGCTTAACCCTGATATTATGCTGTTTGATGAGCCGACTTCCGCTCTGGATCCTGAACTGACAGGGGAGGTTCTCGCTGTCATGAAAAAACTTGCGGAAGAGCATATGACGATGATTGTAGTAACACACGAAATGGCTTTCGCACGTGAGGTAGCAAATAAAGTAATTTTTATGGATGGCGGAAAAATTTTGGAGGCCGGCACGCCGGACGAAATTTTTAATCATCCCAAATTTCCTCGTACTGCGGAATTTTTAAGAAGCGCGTTATGATAAAAAACCCGTTTTTATACACAAATGACAATAAGCGCTATCATACTTTTGACTACGAAATGAAGCGGTTATTTGAGGGAAAGGTCGTCAAAATTCCGTTGGATGCCGGAATGACTTGCCCCAATCTTGATGGAACCAAGGGGTGGGGTGGCTGTACCTATTGTGGTAACAGAGGCGCGGGAGACTTTGTTGGAACAGGTGAAACGCTTACAGAACAATTTGAAGACGGAAAGAAAAGAATTCTTTCAAAATGGCCTTCCTCGCAATATATTGTATATTTTCAGGCGCATAGCAATACATATGCGCCTGTTTCACGTCTGCGTACGCTTTTTGAAGCAGCTCTTCGACTGCCTAAGGTGGTAGGGCTTTGCATTGCTACACGAGCAGACCTTCTTCCACCAGAGGTTATAGCGCTTTTGGGAGAATTTGACCAGCGCACTTTTTTAACGGTGGAACTCGGCCTTCAAACTGTCCATGATAGGACGGCAGAGCGGATTAACCGCTGTCACAGTTATACAGAATTTCTGACAGGATACAGGGCGCTGCAAGAAAAGGGGATCCGGACGGTGGTTCATTTAATTAATAGCCTCCCCGGTGAGACAAAAGAAATGATGCTTGAAACTGCCCAAAAAACAGCAGCCCTTTTGCCGTGGGGGATAAAGCTTCATATGCTGCACATTCTAAAAGGGACCAAGCTTGCAGAAGAATATGAACAGGGACCTTTTGAATTGCTGGAACTCCAGGAATATGCTTCGCTAGTCTGTGAGCAACTTGAGTTGTTTTCTCCCAAAACGGTGGTGGAACGAGTAACGGGTGATGGGCCGAAAGGACAGGTAATTGCTCCACTTTGGACCTTTCGGAAACGAGAAGTGCTGGCGGCGATTGATAAGGAATTTGTCCGCCGGGAAAGTTTTCAGGGTATCCATTGTGTTTTGGAGGATGAGCAGCTTGAACTGCCGGAAATTGTGTGATAGAATTTGAACCGGTAGCCGAAAAATGTCTTAATATTTATGGGAAATTCATAGATTGAAAGAGAAGTTTTTTGGGAGAGTCTGACAGAGCCATTGCTATCCGTTGTGGAAAAAGATGGCGTGGGTTATCCAATTTAATGATAGTTGGGGGCGTTTTATCGTGACAAGAACGGAACGTTTTTTTGCGGAGATGAAAACCAAAAAGGTGGTTTTTATCGGGGCGGGTGTCAGTCATAGAGAATTGATTGAATTGTTTCGCCGGAAAGGGATTGATGTGACCCTTTGCGACAAACGGGATGCCTGTGCGTTAGGGGATGTTTATGACGAACTTGAACAGATAGGGGTTAAATTCTGCCTTGGGGAAGGATATTTGGATGGGATTTTTGAGGGCGATGTCATTTTCCGTACTCCAGGCATGTATTATTATTCTCCTGCTCTCGCAAAAGCCAGGGAACTTCAAAAGGTGGTCACTTCAGAGATGGAGGTCTTTTTTGATCTTTGCCCCTGTAAAATATACGCTGTTACCGGTTCAGACGGAAAGACAACAACCACTACCCTGATCAGCGAGTTGCTGAAAGCGGAGGGGAAAAAGGTTTGGCTTGGAGGGAATATTGGGAAGGCGCTGCTGCCCCAGATTGAGGAAATTGATGAAGACGATGCGGCAGTGGTAGAGCTTTCCAGCTTCCAGCTGATTTCGATGCGGAAGTCTCCAGACGTTGCGGTAATCACCAATGTGGCGCCCAATCATCTTGACGTTCACAAGGATATGGAGGAATATATTGACGCGAAAAAGAATCTGATCCTGCATCAAAACGCTTTTTCTAAAACGGTACTCAATGCCGATAATGAAATTACCCATGGAATGGAAAAGCTGGTCCGCGGTTCTCTCAACTGGTTTTCCCGTAAGATCATTCCTCAGAACGGCGCTTATCTGGCTGAGGACGGCAGCATAAATCTTGTGAGAAACGGAGAGGTTTCTCGACTGATGCAGAAGGATCAGATCCGCCTGCCGGGGATTCACAATGTAGAAAATTATCTGGCTGCTATCAGCGCAACGGCAGGAGAAATCTCCGTGGAAAATATTGTCCATGTTGCTGAAACTTTCGGCGGTGTGGAGCACCGAATTGAGTTTGTGCGGATGCTCGACGGTGTAAAGTATTATAACGATTCGATTGCCACCAGTCCAACCCGGACGATTGCCGGGCTCAATTCTTTTGACCAGAAGTTGATTGTCCTCGCGGGCGGTTATGACAAAAAAATTCCTTTCGAGCCGCTTGCTCCGGTATTAATTGAGCGCGCAAAGGTGTTGATTTTGATGGGTGTGACCGCTCTTAAAATCAAAGCGGCGGTTACAAGTTGCGAGGGCTTTGATCCAAATGAATTGGAAATTATAGAGGTTCCTTCCATGGAGGAGGCGGTGCAGGCAGCTCGCAGAGTTGCCAAACCGGGGGATATTGTCACTCTTTCGCCCGCCTGTGCGAGTTTTGATATGTATCCGAATTTTGAGGCAAGAGGAATTCATTATAAAAATTTGGTTAACGCTCTTTGATAAAGGACGGAGAAAAAATGGAATTAACAGAGTTACTGAAACAGCTATCGCAGAGCCGAGGCGTTTCCGGACAGGAAAATTCTGCCGCTGAAACGGCTAGCGCATGGCTTAAAAAGTATGCGGATAATGTTTCGGTTGATGCGATGGGAAGCGTTTCTGCCGTGATCAGGCAGGGAAGTCCAATGATCTTGCTCGACGCGCACCTTGATGAGATCGGTTTGATTGTTACCTATTTGGGAAAGGGAGGCTTTTTAAAAGCCGGAGCAGTGGGTGGAGTAGACCGCCGTCTGTTAATCGCTCAAGAGGTTTTGATTTTGTCAGAGGAGCCGGTGGAGGGCGTGATTGCGTCTAAGCCGCCTCATCTGCTTAGCGCAGAAGAAGAAAAGAAGGTTCCGAAACTGGATGACCTTTGGATTGACACGGGGTTGTCTGAGCAAGAGCTCAAAAAACGGGTAAAACCCGGCGACCGGATAATTTTAAAGGCTGGATTTCACCAGCTTTTGAACGGAAGAATCTGCTCAAAGGCGTTGGATGATCGAGCGGGTGTTGCGGCGGTTCTTTATGCG
>CAUABB010000036.1 GCA_958427155.1 uncultured Oscillospiraceae bacterium
GCCAAGAAGATTTCATCATACGTGAAATTTCGGGATGCGCCGGCGTTATTGAGCTTGCCGGGATTCAATCCCCAGGGTTAACCTCCGCTCCTTCCATCGCGTTGGAAGCCCTGGAACTTCTCCATCGGGCGGGGCTTCCGCTGACCCTCAAACAAAGCTATTCCGATTCCCGCCAGGTTGTCCGGATGAAAGAACTCTCCCCGGAAGAGCAGAACCGTAAAATAAAAGAAAATCCTCTTTACGGAAGGATAATCTGCCGTTGCGAATCAATCACCGAAGGAGAAATTGTTGACGCGCTTAAAAGTCCGATTATCCCGCCGACCGTTGATGCGGTAAAACGCCGCACCAATGCTGGCATGGGACGGTGTCAAGGAGGCTTCTGTTCTCCCCGTGTTCTTGAAATTATCGCGCGGGAAAAGGGACTTGATCCGTCTAAAGTGCTAAAAGACCGAGACGGCAGTTACATTCTGCTGCCACATTCCAACGGGGAGGGGCAATCATGAATTACGATATTGTTGTCATTGGTGGGGGACCGGCCGGTCTTGCTGCTGCGGTTAGTGCTTGGGAAAAAGGCGCACGTAAAATCTTAATTTTAGAACGGGACAAAGAACTTGGCGGTATTTTAAATCAGTGTATTCACAATGGATTTGGCCTGCATTACTTTAAAGAAGAATTGACCGGTCCTGAATATGCGGGTCGGTTTATCGAACTGCTGAATCAAACCGGAGTTGAAGTTAAACTGGATACGATGGTGCTTCACATTACCAAAGAGAAAGAGGTTCACGCGATCAATACCGTAGATGGCTATATGATCATCAAAGCGAAAGCCATTATCCTCTCAATGGGTTGCCGGGAACGCACACGGGGCGCGATTGCTATTCCCGGAGACCGTCCCGCTGGGGTTTTTACAGCCGGCACCGCCCAGCGGTATATCAATATGGAAGGGTATCTCTGCGGGAAACGGGTCGTTATCCTCGGTTCAGGAGATATCGGTTTAATTATGGCACGCCGTATGACCCTGGAAGGCGCTAAAGTCTTGGCCTGTGTAGAGCTGATGCCTTATTCCAACGGACTTAACCGGAATATCGTTCAATGCCTTAATGACTATGACATCCCCCTATATCTTTCTCATACGATCACTAAAATCGAAGGAAGGAACCGTGTGGAGCGCGTTATCGTTTCTGAAGTGGATAAAAACCGTCGTCCAATCTCAGGAACCGAAATGAAATTCGAGTGTGACACCGTCCTTTTATCTGTCGGACTGATTCCGGAAAATGAACTTACCCGTGAAGCAGAAATTAAAATAGATCCGCGCACAAATGGCGCGGTGGTATTTGAAAATATGGAGACCTCTCTCCCCGGGGTGTTTGCCTGCGGAAACGTAGTCCACGTCCATGACTTAGTGGATTTCGTATCAGCGGAAAGCGCCAAAGCCGGAGCCGCCGCCGCGGATTATCTCAGCCAAAAATCTAGTGGAGCGGCAGTAGAAGTGCTAAACGGAGAAGGTATTAGCTATACGGTGCCGCAGAAGCTTCGCCCAGAAAACATTGATTCCTTCGTTGAACTTTATTTCCGGGTTCGAAAGGTTTACGGAAAAAGCGATCTTGTCCTCAAAAACGGGGATCAGGAAGTTCTGCGTTTCCATCGGGAGCGGATGGCTCCGGGTGAAATGGAAAAAATTGTTCTTCCTAAAACAAAACTTGACGGTCTTTCCGATCAATTAATTCTTTCGGTTGAGGAGGAGATATTATGACAGAACTTACTTGTATTGTCTGCCCAAAAGGTTGCCGGCTTCTGGTGGATGAAGCAAACGGATATACGGTTACCGGTGCGTCTTGTCCGCGCGGAGTCTCGTACGGAAAAAAAGAACTGACAGCTCCAACCAGAACTGTTACCTCAACTGTCGCAATCTCTGGAGCGCTTCACAGCCGGCTTCCGGTTAAAACTTCACAGGAAATTGACCGTGCGCTGGTAAAAAAAGCTGTCTCCGCCTTAAAAGGAGTGCAGGTAAAAGCTCCAGTAAAAACAGGGGATATTATTCTTAAAAACATACTGGGGACGGGTGTAGATTTTATCGCCACTAAAGAAATGAAACGGATATAAACAATTAAACGTTTCATCTAAAAAATAAAAAGGGAACGCTTGTAAACAAGCGTTCCCTTTTCATGTAATCTTCAGAGACCTATTTGGCCCGCCGCAGGATAGATCCTGCTTTAACGGGAACAGAATACGGAAGTTTAAACTTCATCTGCGGATGAGGGACACTCTCAAGCGGATTTCCGTTCTCATCATACAAGGCTTCCACCCGAAAAGCGGACATTCCGCCACGAGGTTCAAGCAGCTCCAGCTCATCCCCTATGCTGAACTTGTTCTTTTGGGTACAGTAAAGATATCCTTCTTTCCATTCATCAACCAGCGCCGCAACATCATACCCACGTACATAACCGCCGATTTCATAATACTGTCCGTCATCAGGCCTGCCAAAATAAAACCCAGTAGAATAACGGCGATGACTTACCTTTTTTACCTCATCTAACAGCCATTGCGGCAGTTTAAATGTTTCCGGGTCCTTCAAATAGAGATCAACTGCATTGCGGTAAGCATTGGTTACCACCGAAACATAATAGGAGGACTTAGCCCGCCCCTCAATCTTAAGGCTGCTCACGCCGGCTTTCACAAGCTTATCAATATGTTCCAGCATACAAAGATCTTTCGCGTTAAGAATATAGGTTCCTTCTTCCCGCTCTTCGACCGGAAAATACATTCCAGGACGCTTCTCCTCCATCAAATGGTATCCCCAACGGCAGGGCTGAGCGCATTCCCCGCGGTTTGCGTCCCGCCCAGTCAGATAGCTTGAGAGTAAACATCTTCCTGAAAAAGAAACACACATGGCCCCGTGAACAAACACTTCTATATCAAGCTCCGGAGGTGTATTTTCACGGATCCTCGCAATTTCATCCAAAGACAACTCTCTGGCAAGAACCACCCGCTTCGCTCCCATCCGGTAAAGTTCGGAAGCCGTCAGATAATTGACAACACCCGCCTGAGTGGAAATATGGACTTCCATATCGGGAAGAATTTTTTTTACAAGAGACAAAACGCCCAAATCTGTTACGATCAACGCGTCTACTCCCGCTTTTCCCAACTCGCGGAGAAAATCCGGCAGCGCTTCTATTTCCTTATTGGTGGGGATGGTGTTACAGGTTAGATATACCCTTACGTCACTTTGATGAGCTAACTTCACAGCTTTTTCCAAGAGATCAGCTGTAAAAGTAGCGGAAGAAGCCCGCATTCCGAAACGGGCTCCTCCAAGGTAAACCGCGTCCGCCCCAAAGCGAACCGCTGCCTGAAAGCATTCAAAATCACCAGCCGGCGCCAAAACTTCCGGCCATCTCATCTGCTGCATCATCATTTCCTCACGAATTTTCAATTCCAAGTTTGCGACAATTTTCTTGATGCTCTGCATAGGTAGAAGCGTAAAAACATTCTCCGGTTTCCGTATCGTGAACAAAGAAATAGTAGCTGGTGCTTGCCGGCTCAAGTGCCGCTTTAATTGCATCAAGCCCCGGATTACAGATCGGTCCTATCGGAAGTCCTGTACAAACCCTAGTATTATAAGCATCATACATTGCCTGATTCGGCGACTCAATATTTGGCTTTATAACGTCCTCTACATATTGAACTGTAGGGTCGGTTTCCAAATGTGGATAATTTTTGGGGTCAGCAAGCCGATTATGGAAAACAGAGGAAATCTCAGGCATCTGTTCTGTCGAAGCTGCCTCTGACTGAATAATTGAAGCAAGAGTAATCGTTTCTTCCAACGTCATACCCTTTTGCTCCATCAAGTCAAAATAAGGAGAAACCTTTTGTTGAAAGTTATCAAAGAATTTTTCCGCCACATTCTGCGGGTCATCATTTTTATAAAACTGATATTTATCAGGAAAGAGATAGCCCTCCATGCGACAGAACTTAAGCTCATTTTCTGAGACATTTGCCACAAATTCTTCACTATAAGTTCCTGTTTTAACTGCTTCAATAAAATCGCCTGCGCTGCAAACTTCTTTTTCTTCCAGCACTCTTGCAACCTCTATTAGATTCATTCCTTCTGTAACAGTGACCTCAATCGTCCTAGAAGTCTGAAGTTCCGCCACAATTTCTGCATATGAAGCATGCGGATAAAACTCATGGGCTCCAACCTGGAAAGTATTTCCTACCCCGTCAAGCTTAACCACTATTTTAAACAACCATGGATAAGAAATGATTCCTTTCTCTCCTAATAAATCCGCAATTTGATCCGCGTTCTGTCCCGACAGGACTTCGACTTCCACCAAATTGTTTTCTTTTTCAAAGCCCAGAATATCTCGGACTCCCACCATCGCAACCCAGGCGAGAATCAACGAAACAGCTATAATGCTCAATGTAAAAAGAAGGGCACGCAGCCAGCGTGTCTTGTTTTTTCTCTTGATTTTTTGAAGATGTTTTTCTTCTTCCAGCGCTTCTTCCCGCACTTTTTTTATCTTTTTTCTGGTCTCCTCATCAGCAACTGGCTCTTTAGTTATCCGATCGTAAGCAGCATCAAAGTCGATCTCATCCAGCTGAAATTCTTCTGTATTTTCCGAGGCTGAGGCTTCAACAGCCTGTTCCTGGAGATCTTCCCTCAGCTTGTCTTCCTGATCCGCTGCTCCCAGGTCCCGCTTTTTGTTTTCTTCCACGCCTCGTCATCCTTTCGTATGTCAATTTTTTGGCACCATCCTCGCACACAAGCCAACTCACTGGTCGGTCATAGTACCCATGCGGAAGAAGATCCACCATAAGTTCCCGATAACAAACACCGATCTTTACTCCTCCAAATTTCTGAAGGAATCGGTCGTAATAACCTTTTCCATATCCCAATCGATAACCTTCTTTATCAAAAACAAGTCCTGGAACCACACAAACTGCTGGACGTGGAAAAACCGTAATTTTTTTCGCTCTTCCGGGAACGGGTTCTAAAACGCCGTAGGTTCCGGGCTCCAGCTCATCCAGGGAATGAATCTGATAGAAGTCCACCGTATGTGTTTCTTCTAAGGAAACCGGTACACAAACCATCTTTCCCGCAGCCAACGCATTCTCAATCAACCGAAATGTATCCACCTCATCCGGTAACGAAACATAACAAAGAAGGCATTCCGCACGACGATAACAAGGAAGCCCCTCAATTCTTTTCCGGATAGCGCAGTCATACTTCTGCTTAAGATCGGCAGGGATTTCCCGGCGTTTCTTTTTATATTCAGCCCGTATTTCCTGCTTCAAGGCCTTCATGGAAAAAGCCACCGGCTTCACCCCCTATTTTTGGATTTAACCTTTATCTACTACAGCGGCTCTAAGCAAGTCTATCCTACTTTTACCAAGTAGTGCCTCACCAAGCTTGTAGGCAAAATCCTCAGCAAAATGCACTGAAGTAGCAGTAATTAATTTACCATCCTGATAAACGCCCGGTTCTCCAATCAAAGCTCCCTCAAGCTGTGCTTCATAGCCGGGATAACAGGTTGCCTTTTTCCCTTTCAACAAGCCTTTATGCCCAAGGATAGAAGGAGCGGCACAAATTGCTCCAATCCACCGGTCATGCATCACACAAAAATCAATACTATTCTGAACAGCTTCTGATTTTTCAAGATTTAACGTGCCCGGCAAGCCGCCAGGCAGAATAATCATCTGGGTTTCTGGCAAATTCATCTGAGCAGGAAGAATGTCAGCCATCACCCTAAGGCCATGAGAACCCCGAATCACAAGCCCACTAATCCCAACTACTTCCACCTCTACTTCGCAGCGGCGCAAATAATCAAGGGGTGTCAACGCTTCGACCTCTTCAAAGCCATCCGCCAAAAACAGGTAAACCATTTTTACCACTCCTAATCCAAAATCAGATTCATATATCCGGAACGCTCTTTTGAAACAAGCCCTTCCAACTCTTTATCCAGCGTACAAAGCATACCATGACGCACCGCGGTATCATTCGAGACTGTTGGGGTTCTTGCAAAGAGGCTTTCTGTTCCAAGAAAGTTCATTATTGTGTTACCGCAAATTTCCAACTGGGAACGGGTAAGACTTGTCTCTTTTAATACAGCCTGTCCCTTTATTTTATAACAAACAGCATACCCTTGTAAAGTCTCACTATCCACCCAAAGAATCTGCCCTTCAGTGGCTAGAACCTCATCGTAAAAATATTCTAAAGACTTCTCTTGGAATCCCAAAACCGGGGAAAGTCTCTCTAAAAAACAGGCACTTTCCCTTAAGAACATCTTTTTTTCACAGAAGCGTACTGAAACAGACGGCGCCTTCTTTACGTCTGTACGCAGAAGCCGAACTTCATTGACCGTAAAGGCAGTTTGATAACCAACTTTTTCATAAAATCCGTACAGACTGCTTTCTGCGGGAAACAGTGCGGTAAATTTTACTCCTTCCTTTCTGAGAATCTCATGGGTTTCAGAAAGAAGCCGAGTTGCGATTCCTTTGCCACGGTATTCGGGAGCGGTGCCAACAGCGTAAAGATATGCAGCTTCAAAATACTTTCCACCAGTTTTATAAAAAGCGGGAACCACTGTAAGCATTGAAGTAATTTTCCCATCTTTTCGATCCACAACCGTACGGAACAGCGGAAATCCTCTGGAGAAATAAAAATCAAGGTAAGAGTCTGGATCACCAAAACAGGCTTTCCAGATTTCTCGAAGCCGCTGAATATCCTGTTCTTGTGCAAACCCAATCATTTCAAGGTCACCCGATATCGCTCAGTAAACATCACAGGGTTGTAGGACATCTTTGCCTTACGAAGGCCCTCAACCCCTAAATCTTCCTCACGATTGATATAAAGACAGTCCGAGGCGAACATTCTGGCATACTCTCTGTTAATCATCGGATAAGCTCCCGCCACTTCTGCATCCGCTTTTTCAATATGGACGATTTCCGTATCAGAATTGATCCGCTCACCAACAGAGTAGGCAACTACCCGTCCTTCTTGCCTGAGGATACAACCATGCAGTCCCAATTCTTTAAAATACCGAAGAGCTTTACGAGCAGCACACATTTCTTCTCGCTTACTCTCGTCCTGGCAGCAGTCATTTTGAGAACACCAAAATTTATTAAACTGTTCGCATTCTCCAATGTTGCCCTCTGTAACCGCCTCTACCTTCCAATCTTTCTGAATAAAGCGATTAATAAAATTCCGCTTGGAATGAAGCTTTTTACCTGCCAGCGTAATCAAACTTTCAGCAGAATAGATATAGTCAAAATAATCACGTCGTTCCTCAAAATGAAACCGACCGGGCATCAACATCTCCAACTTTTCCCTATTTGCAGCATGGCTGACATGCATTACAAACGGAAAGCCGCAATCCTCGGAATATTCCATCATAATTTTAACTACTTCTTCAAGGTCTCCTTCTCCCGCAGGAAAGGCAAAGTGTTTCGCCTTATCATTAAATTGAAGATAGAAATCTTTATACCTCCCGATTCGGTAGCTGTAAGCATCCGCCCAGATAAAATTGTTCCCAAAGCAGTACTCGCTCCCCCTGAAATTGCTTTTTTGAAGTAAATTATCAACCCAGGGCTTATCACTTAACTCTATTTTTTTAAACTCCAGTTTGGTTTTTACCATACTGTATTACATCCCATCTATTAAATTTAAAATGTCTTTTTGAATCTCATCAATACTGCGGGGAGAGCTGCCTTTGCTACAAGGAAGCACCTTCCAACCACATCTGCTGGCGGCATACAACGCCGCCTTCCGACAGGAAAGCAGATATTCTACATTTATTTCATGAATATCTTTCTTGCTATTATCCCCACCATAACGGCTGGATAACAGTTTCTGTGAAACTTCTAGCGGCATATCCAAAAACAGGACAAGATCCGGCTTCGGAAGTCCTAGCAGATGATACTCATAATCTTCCAGCCAGTTCAAATAGCTATCCCATTCACCCTCCGGAAGTTTTGACATCTGATGAATTGCGTTGGAAGTAGTATACCGGGCGGCTAGCACTAACGCACCTTCTTCATAGTCTCTTTTCCAGTATTTCTTATAACTAGCGAAGCGATCAACGGCATAAAAGGAGGAAGCCGCATAAGCATTAACGCTGTTTGCGTCTGTTCCAAATTCTCCGGCAAGGTACATTTTTACAAGCGCCGAAGAAGGCTCTGCGTAATCCGGGAAAGAAATTGGCAAGACTCTACGTTTGAGCTTTTTCAGGTTTTTCTGTAAGAGCTCAAACTGGGTGGATTTCCCGCTCCCGTCCAAGCCATCTAAAACAATCAATTTTCCTGTCATTTAGCCTTCCCCCGCAGTGTATGATAATACTTCCGGACTTCAGACGCTCTTCCACAAGACATCTTTCCTTCCGGGCAGTTGCCTTCTACACAAGGAGGACCTGCATGGGCAAACAAAGTGGGGGCAACCTCCAAGACCAACCGAAGCATCTCATCAGCCAACGCTTTAATTTCCCATTGAGCTCTGTTACAACAGCGGTGAGCAAAAAAATTAAGCAGGCTTCTTGCATTAAAGGTTGCGATCATTTTTGTATCACAGGCATTCGGAAGGACAAAACGCGCGTCCTCAATCGCTTTTTTTTCAGCAGTTCGCCGCGCTGTTTTTTCATCCTGCCCCTGCTTTAAAAATGACTGATAATGCCTGTCCATTAAAATTTCAGTAAGTTTTTCGTAGGCAGAAAGGCTATCTGTCATTGCCTTCTGAAACACCTCTTTTGCTTCAGGAGATGCCTCAATCTCAGGAGGAGTTACAAATTCAAACTCTTTTTCGCGAACATACCTCTGACTCTGGACACTGTAAGAAGCAATTCTATGTCTGGTAATCTGAGCAAGAAGCGCGCGGGAGACTCCTTCAATTCCAAAAGTAAAACTTGCATGTTCAATCGGGCTTTCATGGCCAATTTCGGCAAGCATTCCTACAAAATCAGCAGCTTTTTCTTCTGTCAACCCATCGTAAAGGGTACTGATTGTACTGGGGCTATAACAAAGTTTTGCCGCACAGGCAATCGTCTTTTCCGGATCAGGCGTATGAGAAATCAATGTTACTTTCATAAAATTCTCTCCTTTTGCAGCTTGTCCAAATAAACAGGTATTTTTCACCGGGAGAAATTCCCCCGGTGAAAAACGTATTTTACAAAGTTCTTTAGCAGTCACAATTAGGCTTATCTGGTTCACACATCCGCGGCGGGAAAAACTCTTCTACCGGGAACTTAATCCCACGAAATACTTCGCACGGATCATCGGTGTTACAGCAGCACTCTTTCTGAGGGATACAGTAGTCGTAAACCGGAACCAGGAGCTGTACTTTTCTCTGTAAATTTACAATCGAGAACAATCCAAGCGTAACATAAACGGCCTTGGTTGGGGTACCGTTACAAAAATCCCCATCAAACTGCGAAGCAATTTCAGAAGGAATTGTAATACAGGGTTCATAGCACATTTCATTACGATCACAAAGTTTAACCGCAAGGAAAATCGGTTCTACGACCTGAATACTAGCCGTCGGCAGGTTGTTACCACAATAATCTACCTGGTTGTGCACGGTAGTATCAGTTGTAAAGGTTGCAACATTCCCTTCACTTCCGTAAAGAATCACCTTCTTGGTAAAGACAGCAAGGCCGGTAACCTCCGTCGGTGCGCAAACTGGCGAAGTAAATGCCTCAACAGTCACTTTGAAAAAGAATGTGACATCCACTGAGTAGAACCCTTTGTTAAACGCAACGGGTTCAACATCCATATAAACATTAAGTACAGTTACCTTCTTGGATTTTACACTCATTGCTGCATCAATGATCGCCTGAGCGCTGTCAGGAAAATAAACCTGAAGGTCTTCAAAACAATCTTTTGCGCTGCAGGAATCGTAGATTCGGGCTGTTTCTATGCAGACAGCTTCTTTGAAACCGTTATCGCAACCGCCATCTGACATCATCTTATTTTCAGCCATAATAATCCTCCTTATGTCTTATTAAAGCAAACGCCTTATTACATAATATGGAAAATTATTGGCTTGGTGAATAAAACGGCTAAACCTTTTTAAGCTTTGCAAAGTTCGCCATAATTTTTTTGGTACCGACTTTATCAAAAATAACCTCTACCAGCATATCATTAGCCATCGGCGTCATCGAAACTACCATACCGTTTCCAAAAACACGATGGTTAACCATGTCCCCTACCTTAAAGTCAATCACAGCCGGATCTGCTCTGTGGGTATGTCCTACATGCTCTACAGTAAAACCAGACGGGTGCTTTGGTTGAGGTCGGAAATCATAGGTTTTAACCGTCATATCATGATAGTCAACCAAATTTTTAGGAATCTCCTCTAAAAAGCGTGACGGCCGGTTTCTGGTGGTAGAACCAAACAGCATCCTGGAAGCCGCACCTGTCAAAGTGAGATGTTCCTTTGCACGAGTAATCCCGACATAGGCGAGACGGCGCTCTTCCTCCAGTTCATCCGGAAAATTCATAATGTTTTTTGAAGGGAAGACTCCCTCCTCCATCCCAACGATATAAACATATGGAAACTCCAGTCCCTTAGCAGAATGCAACGTCATCATCACAACCGCATCGTCCGACTGGTTCAGAGAATCCAGATCCGTATAAAGGGCAACCTCCTCTAAAAATCCGGAAAGGGAGCCGTCCTCATTTTCATCTTCATAATTTCTCATATTGCTTTTAA
>CAUABB010000037.1 GCA_958427155.1 uncultured Oscillospiraceae bacterium
AAGGTTGGGCTACTTTCAAAAAAAATTACTACAATTCCAGGATCTTCCGCTGTTTTTGAATGTGGTGTTGTCAGCTATGCTAACCGAATCAAGCATGAATTGCTGGGAGTGCGGGAAAAGATGCTGGAACAATACGGCGCAGTCAGCGAACAGGTTGCCACTGCCATGTCGGAGGGCGTACTGCGTTTAAGTGGAGCTGATATTGGCGTTGGAATTACTGGTATTGCCGGCCCAGACGGTGGAAGTGAGGAAAAACCAGTTGGAACCGTTTATATTTCGGTGGCGGCAAAAGGAAGAGAAACCCAAACAAAGTTATTTCATCTCGGCTATGGCCGAAAAAACGGAAGAGATTATATTCGCGAACTGTCTGCGATGAATGCGTTGGATATGGTTCGCAGGGTATTACTATAAGTCGTAGAAGGAGGGACTTATGGTGGAGCATACAAAAAAAACCAATTGGTTTTTGCGCCTTTTACGTTGGATTTTTCCGTGGAAAGGCGATAAGCCAAAACTGGTTGTCATGAAATGTGTTTTTGTGATCTGTATTATTGCCTTTGTAACAAGCGGCTGGCTTTTGGCTGATTATTATATGAAAGATATGACGGCAAATAATGAGTACCTCAAAGCGCAGTCCCTTATGAGCGGGGGAGATAGTATTCAATCTGATGAAGAGTTGATTCCGATGCCGGAAGGATACCGTGACGAATTCAACGCCCTTTATCAGGTAAACCAGAAACTCTGCGGGTGGTTAAAGATCGGCGGGACTGCGATTGACTATCCGGTTGTCCATCCTGATGATAATGACTATTATCTTTATCATACCTTTTACGATAGCTATAGCACTGCAGGAGCTCCGTTTTTAGACTACCGTTGTAATTTTACAGAGGAAGGCATGTCCGATAATACCATCATTTATGGACACAACCTTAACAGTGGTCGCATGTTTCACGATATTGTCAATTATAAGGATGTTTCGTATTATAAAGAACATCCTTTGATCAGCTATAATACGGTTTATGCAGATTATGACTGGAAAATTATAGGGATGTTTTTTACAAATGCCGATATGTCTTTAGAGGATTCTTTTGCTTATCATATGTTCATTGATAAACAAAGCGATGACGAATTTTATGAGATTCTCAATGAGGTTATGCAGAGGTCTTTCTTTACCACTGGTGTTGATGTTAACGCCGATGATAAATTATTGATGCTTTCCACCTGTGATAATTCATTTGATAACAGCAGGCTGGTTTTGGTTGCGCGGATGGTGCGCCCTGGTGAGAGTAGTGATGTTGATGTTTCATCTGCGAAGCAGAATGAAAGTCAGTACCTTCCTCAAAATTATATTGACAAAATGGGTGGAATCTACCGCGAATGGGATGATAATTACTCTTTTTACCGCCCTTAGGAGAAAAGGAGGATGTAAAAAATGTTGCGGAAGCTCTTAGCCTGTGTGATGGCTGGAATTATTGCATTGTCCGCCTTTACAGTGACGGCCTATTTTGCAGCGGATTCGGTGCTGGTAGTTAATCCGGCTGGTCGAAAATCTTCTTCAGGGCAGTTGGGAATGGTAGAGAATGAGGTAGTTGAAATCCCAAGTGATTTACTGGAACAGTCGGAAAATGAGACTTCCATTTCTTCGGAGAACGACTCTTCTAGTTCCTCTTCGGTCGAATCGTCTGTGATTGTAACGCCTCCTTCGGTTGTTCCGTCTAATTCGTCTACGGTTGTGATTCCGCCATCTGTTTCGTCACAGCCTTCTTCTGCTTCATCTTCTCCTTCTCACAGCTCGTCGGAGAGCACTCCTCAGACAGGTGAGACGCTGATTGTGAAAATTTCCGGTGAACCGTCTGTTGGAATTTATGATGTTAACGACATTCTTCCCCGAATTGTTGCGATGGAAATGAATGATAGTTTCGCTGATGAGGCGCTAAAGGCGCAGGCTGTGGCAACACACAGCTACATAAAATACCAAAATAGTATTGGAATGGCTCCGGTTGTATATGTGCGGACTCCTTCGGCAAGAATCCGGTCTTTGGTTGAATCGGTTTCCAGCCAAATGATTTATTACGGCGGAAGCGTTATTAACGCGGCGTATACCGCCTCAACAGCCGGCCGTACGGAATCCTCCGTGGATGTATGGGGAGGTTATCTGCCTTATCTAGTTTCGGTTGAGAGCGCCTATGATTCATATGACCCAAACTGGGGCAGTAGAACAGTGTATACGGTTGAACAGGTTAAAAGTATGGTAAAAGAAAATGCCGGAATTGAACTGGAGGGTGATCCTTCAGAATGGTTTAAGGTTGTTTCTTACACCAGCGGTGGATATAACGGTGACATGACGATAGGCGGTCATAATACTTTTATCAATAATGGAAAAACCTATAAGATTACTGGTCGGTATGTTCAGACTGTGATCATGAAACAGTCTGGTTTGCCAACTTTAAAGAGCCATAAGTTTGATGTTACAGTCAGCGGTAATCAGATTGTTTTTACCACTTATGGATATGGACATGGGGTGGGAATGAGCCAGTGGGGCGCCCACTATTATGCGTCAAAGGCGGGCTATACTTATCGCCAGATTTTGACACATTACTATACAGGAACCACTGTTAGTTGAATTTTAATCCAAAGCCCTGCATAACTGCAGGGCTTTTTAACGTAGAGTGTAAAATTCTAGATATTGTCGTAGGTTTTTAATTGCGCGGTTCAACGTCCGCGAAACAGTTGATTTGTTGACCTTTAAAATTTTGGAAATTTCGGGTATTTTTTTATTTTCAAAGAAGTATAGAACTAAGATTTCCCGTTGGCGGGAGGTCAGCCTGGAGTCAATTACTAGACGTATAGTATGTTTTAATTGGCGAAGTTGCCGGTTATTATCTTCGGCGTCCTGGCTGTCGTTGAGTTGGCTGGGGATTAAGGCGTACCCAAGCTGATCCAGAGAAATTTTTCGGTTCAAAAGTTTCCCTCCTGTTCATCAGCCTTGAAGAAGTAGCAAGCAGTATCCAAGAGATGGTTGTATTCGTTGAACAGAAAAATAATTCTGTTTTCATACTCTGCTGCCTGAGCTGGAGTTTTTCTTTGAATGGTTCTTAGTAAAGTGATTTCTTTTCGTAACAGTGTGGCTGCTTTTAAATATTCTTTAATGATTTCATTCGTTTTCATTAATATACACCTCTTTAAACTACACGATTCGTGTTTAAATGATATTATATCACACAAATCGTGTAATATCAAGTTGTTTTATTAATGTTGAACGTTTGTTCGATAAATCTTGAAAATATGGGAATGCTATGATATATTTATAATTGGGTGATAATTTTGAATCGTATAAAAATATTACGGAAGGAACGTGGCCTGACACAGGCACAGCTCGCGCAAGAATTGAATATTTCGGCAAGCTCTGTGGGAATGTATGAACAGGGAAGGCGTGAACCGGATGTCAATATGTGCTTTCGCCTTGCGGAATACTTTGGTGTTTCCATCGATTATATGATGGGGGGACGGGCTGAAAAGTCGATTGAGTGGAAAGACTTTGTGGAGCGGATAAGACGTGATCTAATGAATTTTGAATGTATTACGGTTGATGGCGTATCTTTAACACGGCAAGAGTTAGATAAAGTTATCCAGTTAATTGAGAAAATTTTCATAAAGAAGCAGTGGAAATAAAAGCTACGGCTTATAGGCTTAAAATTTGTAGAAGAGAATTTGTGTATTGGATAGATGTTGATGAAATAGAGGTGAAACAATGAAAGGAAAACGGATTCCATTTCGTGCGTTATGGTTATGGGAGTTATATGCAGGCTTGGGGTACGCTTTTCTTCTGCTTTTAATTTATATTTTTTTAGTTCCTTTTACCTGGCTTTGGTTTTGGCTGGTTTCCCTCTTCAGCGGATTGTTTTTGCTGACGACTCTTGCTTTTTTGCCTGTTTTATACTGGAGAACCCGCTATGAAGTTAATGAAGAACGGATTCAATTTCAAACTGGGGTGCTTTTCAGGCGGGTGACCGTATTGTTTTGCAAAAATCTTATTGTAGTCAGTTTGTTTCAAACACCCCTTGACAGTTTGTTCCGTTTGGCGTCATTGCGTTGCAGTGGGCCAGGCGGTGTAGTTACTCTTGGTTATCTCTCAAAAAAAGAGGCAAGTTACTTAAGAGAGGAACTTATGGCAAGAAAACGGTTGAAACCGGTTCGAGAAATGACGGTGAGAAATGAAACGGATGCATCTCATTAATGTGATTGAAAACATATCGGGTTATTTCTGGCTTTTGCTCTTTCCTTTGGTACGAGGTTTTTTTACCTTTCGTGGGGGACTGTGGTCATGGCTTAATGGTGTTTGGTTTGATTTGATGATTTTAGCGATTATTTTTGGCCTTGCGTTCCTGCGATGGTGGATGGCGAGATATGAATTGATGCCGGAAGGAGTACACATTATTTCTGGCATTATGATCAAAAAGGATTTTGTAGTTCCATATCGTCAGTTTGCCACTATTTCGTTGGTGGCTCCATTTTATTATCGCCCTTTTAAAGTGGGACACCTTTATGTGGATTCTGATGCAGGAAATGCTTGGAAGTATGATTTTGCGTTAACGCTTTCCTATCGGGAAGCTGAAGAGATTTTTTACCGCGCTGTCGCACATGGAACGGGCATATCTGATCAAGGACGCCGGACATATCGTTCGAGCGGGCTTTATATTGCGTTGTTGGCTTTTATTTCGTCCAAAACGTTTACCGGAATGGTTTACACGGCTACTTTACTAATACAAGCAGGAAAGGTAGTTGGCCATGAGTTTGAGACAGCTTTTTTGCATGGTTTAACCGATCTTGCCAACCAGCTTGCCTTTGGAATTCCACCGGCTGCTGTTTTTTTGGCGCTGGTAGTAATTTTGGGGTGGGGAATCTCCTTCCTGATCAATCTTTCTAAGAATTATCGTTTTACCGTGACACGAAAGGAAGGACAGCTTCAATTTTATTCCGGTATTTTTACTAGATATCGCCATCGTTTAAATATAAAGAAAGTTAATTTGGTAGAGTCTCGTCAGTCGATTTTTACTAAAATTTTTCATATTCATTCTCTTTTCATTCACTGTTCTGGTTATGGTAAGGCCAAAAATGAACTTTCTGTTTTATTTCCGGCGGCTAACGAAAAACGAATGGATGAAATCTTAAAGAAGATGATGCCGGAGTGGAAATTTACACCACGTCAAATTTTTCCTTCTGGGCGTTCTATTTTCCGTTTTATTCTGGCTCCGATAGGGTTGGGACTGGTAGTCGGCGCGGCAGCCTTTGTGTTTTCGTATTTTTTTTCAGAGATGTCGGAACTGATTGTCTTCTTGGGAGTAATGTTTGAGTTGCCCGTACTCTGGTGGATGATTGCACGGGTGATGTCGTTTTTTCATACAGGTGTTTCTGAGGACGGAAATGTTTATACGTTGTATTTTTTAAAAGGATTTGGTTTCCACACGGTAGTTGTTCAAAAAGAAAAGATTGTAAAAGTTAAAATTCGTCAGTCATTTTGGCAGGTTTTTTCAGGCGTTTGTACGGTGTTTATATATACCTGGTCAGAGGGAAAAAAGCGACATGTTATTCCGGCATTGCCAATAGAACCAATATATGATCTTTTCCATATTCAGCCGTTCTCAGATGAAAAATATTTGTAAAATAAGAACGAGTGATCCAGAAGGAGGATCTACATGATTAGTGAAAAAGGAAGGAGAATTTTGGAATATCTCCAAAGCCGTTCTCTCAATGAAGGAGCGCCTACTGTCCGAGAAATTTGTCGCGATTTACAAATTAAGTCTACTTCGACAGTGCAGCGGTATGTGGAGGAGTTAGTTCAGGCAGGGTACATCCAGAAAAATAACGGAAAACGAAGAACTCTTCGTCTGGCTTCGGCAGAAGGGGTTTCTGTTCCGGTTGTAGGGGTTGTAACGGCGGGGGAACCGATTACTGCCATTGAACAAATTGAGGGATACATCACTTTTTCCGGGTATCATGGAAATCCGTCAGAACTTTTTGCGTTAAATGTTCGAGGAGAAAGTATGATTAACGCCGGGATTTTAGATGGGGATTTGGTAATCGTACGTCAAACACCGGTCGCTGAAAATGGTGAAATTGTTGTCGCGATGATTGAAGACGAAGCAACCGTTAAACGCTTTTATAAAGAAAATGGTCGTTTTCGGCTGCAGCCTGAAAACGACCGGATGGATCCAATTTATACCGATGAAGCGATAGTTTTGGGAAAGGTGATTGCGGTAATCCGTAATTACGAATAAGTTAGAGCTTCAGATAGTCTTTTAAGGTGTGAAGTTTATTGGTTGGGGACAATACCATAATTTTATCTCCCCCCTGCACTTGAGTGTTTCCACGAGGAATAATAAGTTTATCTTCCCGGATAATTGAAATAAAAACGAAAATTTCCGGTAGATGAAGCTGAGCTAGCGTTTTTCCTGCAAGAGGATAGTTCTCGCTGGGAATGGTGATTTCATCAATTGATACCTCTCCTCGATGAAGCGTTATAATCTGTTTCATTTTGGTTAGGTCAATTTCCCGTTCCAGTGAACGGGCAATATTATCGGTAGTATTTACGGTGATATCAATTCCAAGTTGTTTCATAACAGCGACGTTTTTGGGGTTGTTAGCTCTTGCCACTGTTTTGGAAACATGAAAGACGCTCTTGGCTAATTGACAGGCAATCAGGTTATCTTCATCCTTGCCGGTGACGCTGACTAAGGCATCAGCATCTTCAATTCCTGCATTTGTCAGTGCTTTCAGCGTGGTGCCATCTCCAAAAATAACAGGAATATCAAGGTCATTTGCAAGATAATTGCAAAGGCCTTTTTTTATCTCGATTAGAGTAGGATAATGGCCGTGTTCAATCAGCGTTTTAGCAAGGTAGTAACCAACCTTGCCTCCTCCTACGACAACCACTTTCATAGTGCTTCTCCTTCCATTACAGCGTTTATTCAGTCAATTACCCGGGCGATAATCATTAAGTCAGTGGGTAAAAGTTTGAAATTTTTTTTACCTGCAATGTTAATGGACATATCAGCATGCTGAACAGCTAGGAGCAATTCGCTTTCATCCAGGCTTAGGTCCACTTCGTCACAATACTGGTTAACAAACCGCTTTGGAACAGGAAACCAGTGGAAAGCGATGGTGTGAGCACCAAGGTTAACAGTTCGCGCAGAACCGCCTTCCAGTAAAGCGGAGCGGACCGCTTCAACTGTAAGGTTCGTAGGGCAAACGGTGTGAAGTCCAAAATGTGAGAAAACGTCTTCACGCCTGGGGTCATAAATACGAGCAAGAACATTTGGAACTTCAAAAATTTCCCGTGCCAGTTGAGAAACCATAATATTGACGTTATCATCTTGGCTAACAGCCGCCAAAGCGTCACAGTTTTCAATTCCGGCTCGTTTTAGTACATCCTGATCGATTGGTACGCCAGAGGTTGTAAAGCCATTAAAATCATCGTCTAAAAGTTCAAAATTTTCTTCTTTGCGGTCGACAATTGAAACGTCGTGTCCATCCTGTGCGAGGGAAGAAGCAAGGCGAGAGCCAACTTTGCCGCACCCAACAACAAGAATATTCATTTTTTGATCTTCTCCTTATCATTCAGGCTTTTGCCTTCAAGCAATCATTATAAGCAGTCTGAAGTGAAAAGTAAAGATAAAAACCATACATTTTTTCTTTATCTGATTTTATTTACAAAAAGTGGTAATTTATCTGTCTTTAAACGGATAGTTAAAGTAGGATAAATTTTATAAAGATATTTTCAATTTTAAATAAAGAAGTCTGAATCCGGGAGATAAAAACGTTAAAAAAAGATTTAAAAGCAGCTTGATTTCCTACTAAACCTATCGTATAATAGAAAAAAGATTGTGGGGTGATATGAATGAAAATATCAACCAAAGGGCGTTATGCATTACGTCTGATGCTTGATCTAGCAAAGCATAATACGGGAAATTTTATTGCACTAAAGGATATTTCTGCCCGGCAGGAAATTTCGGTTAAATATTTGGAACAAATTGTTACGCAGCTGAGCCGAGCAGGTTTTTTAAAAAGCACCAGAGGACCACAGGGCGGTTATAAATTGACTAAAGATCCGGCAGAATATACAGTAGGGATGATTCTTCGGATTACAGAAGGTTGCCTTGCGCCGATTGCCTGTTTGGAGGATGAACCCAATCAATGTCCGCGTTTTGGGGAATGTGAAACCGTAGACTTTTGGCAAGGATTATACAGAGTAATCAACGAATATGTAGACTCAGTGACCCTTCAGGATTTGTTGGGTGATGCTGAGCGGCGTTCGGTATATGATTTTATGGTATGATTTTTATTTTTTAGCTTATTGGTTTGTTCTTAATGATATCACTTGAATCGAAATATTGTTTTCTAAAGAATTATGATGATTAGAAATTTAGGAAAAACAGTGTTGCTAAATGAAACGTGCTTCATCTGTTAATTGGTTTGAACTGAATTGGTGATGTCTGGTTAACCGAAAATGTGGTTTTACAAATAATTGAGGAGGAAAAACAATGGAACACATCTATAAAACTTTGACAGACCTAATTGGTAAAACACCCTTATTAGAACTTTCTAATTTTGAAAAAAAGAAGGGACTAAATGCCCAGCTGATTGCAAAACTTGAATATTTTAACCCCGCAGGTAGTGTCAAAGACCGAGTTGGAAAAGCGATGATTGACGAAGCAGAAAAGCAGGGGCTTTTAAAATCTGATTCTGTTATTATTGAACCAACTAGTGGAAATACGGGGATTGGTTTAGCTTCTGTGGCGGCGGCCCGCGGATACCGGATTATTTTGACTATGCCTGAGACCATGAGCGTAGAGCGGAGAAATTTATTAAAGGCATACGGTGCGGAACTGGTTCTTACGGAAGGCGCAAAGGGAATGAGGGGAGCGATTGAAAAGGCGGAAGAGCTTGCAGAGGAGATTCCTAATAGCTTTATTCCCGGTCAGTTTACCAACCCAGCCAATCCGGCGGTTCATAAAGCAACTACTGGACCGGAAATTTGGGAAGATACTGACGGAAAGGTAGATATTTTTGTTGCGGGAATTGGAACTGGAGGAACGGTTACAGGAGTAGGGGAATATTTGAAGGCTAAAAATCCCGCCGTGAAGATCGTAGGAGTAGAACCTGCAGATTCTCCTGTTCTCAGTCAAGGGAAGGCCGGCCCTCATAAGATTCAGGGAATCGGAGCCGGTTTTGTTCCGGATACACTTAATACAAAGATTTATGACGAGGTTATTACGGTAGGAAACGAAGACGCCTTTAAAACAGGCCGTGAAATTGCCAATACAGAAGGACTCCTGATCGGGATATCTTCCGGTGCCGCGGTTTGGGCGGCGGTACAGCTTGCCAAACGTCCGGAGAATGAGGGAAAACGAATTGTGGTCCTTTTACCGGATACGGGTGAACGTTATCTGTCTACCCCCATGTTTTCTTAAAAAGGAAGGCTCAAGGTTAATTCCTTGAGCCTTTTAAATTATTTTTATAAGTTCCGACATGAAGGATCAGGCGTGGGAATTGCCTGGATGAGCTTTTGCGTGTAGGGATGTTGAGGATGCGTATAAATTTGGTCTGCCGGTCCATATTCTACCAAAACTCCGTCTTTCATTACGCCAATTGTATGACTGATTTTCCTTACCAGCGACAGATCGTGAGAAATCAAAAGAAAAGAAGTACCTTCTTCTTTTTGAAGTTTTTGAAACAGACTGATTATTTGGGCCTGAATTGAAACATCTAGAGAGGCTACCGGTTCATCCGCAATAATAAAATCCGGTTTCAGTGCCAATGCTCTGGCAATACAGGCCCGTTGTTGTTGCCCTCCAGAGTAGTCGGAGGGGAGACGAAAAAAGCTACTTTCGTCAAGCCCTACTTCTTTTAAAAGCTTTATTGCTTTAGTTTTCCGGGAGGAACGGTTTCCAATACGATTAATGACCAGAGGCTCCATAACACTTTGTCCAAGGGTAAGCCGAGGACTGAGAGCGGAGACAGCATCCTGAAAAATTATTTGCATCCTTTTTCCAGAAAAGGTAATTTCACCTTCAGTAGGATGTTCCAGTCCGGCAATGCAGCGACCAGTTGTAGATTTTCCAGATCCTGATTCTCCGACAAGCGCAAAAATTTCTCCTCGCTGGATTGATAAGGTAAGATTGTTAACGGCCAAAATTTTTTGTCCATTTGCGGAGTGGAATAGTTTGGTGAGTCCGTTTACCTGAAGAATTGTGTCATTCATCTACAATTACCTCGCCGTTTTGAATCTTTACCGGAGGTTTGATTTTAGGCGCATTTGGATGGAGAAGCCAGGTTGCGGCGTAGTGACTGCCGTCTATATGAAACAAAGGGGGTTCTTGTTCAAAATCAAT
>CAUABB010000038.1 GCA_958427155.1 uncultured Oscillospiraceae bacterium
AAATATTAAAGAAATTATTTACCTCCTTTCGTTTATATCTTATAATATTATTATAGAAAAACGAAAAGAGGCATTTCTATATGATTTACGGATATGCGAGATGTTCAACAAATGAATCTATGCAAGATATTGACCGGCAGATTCAGGAACTGAAACAACAGGGTGCAAAAGATAAAACCATCTATCGGGAATATGAGAGCGGGACAAAGACCAATCGGGCAGAATTACAAAAGCTTCTTGATATTGTAAAACCCGGCGACACCATTTTAGCAACAGAAGTCAGCCGAATTACCCGCAGTACCAAACAGCTTTGTGATATCATAGAGTTGGCAAAGAACCGGAAAATAAAGCTTGTTTTAGGCTCTTTTGTGGTGGATTGCCGGAAAGAGCTTGACCCTATGACTGAGGGAATGCTGAAAATGATGGGTGTCTTTGCCGAACTGGAACGGAATATGATAAGCCAGCGAGTAAAAAGCGGTATGGAGAATGCCAAATCCAAAGGGAAAGCGATTGGGCGGCCTGCGGTCACAGCCGACGATATTCCCGCTATTTTCTATCGGCATTATCCGAAATACCAAAAGGGCGAAATCAACAAAAAAGAGTTTTCAAGGCTCTGTTCCCTGTCTTATCCGACGATTTATAAATACCTTCGGATTGTTGAGGGTTAAAGTATTAGGAAGGTGCGAAAATGAACGTTGTAATTTATGCTCGTTACTCAGACAGTAAACAGCGAGAAGAATCCATTGAAGGCCAATTAAAAGTATGCTGTGACTATGCCGAAAAAGAGGGCTATAACATTATTGGGGAATACATAGACAGAGCGATTAGTGCAAAAACAGATGACAGGCCACAATTCCAGCGCATGATTCGTGACAGTAGCAAAAAATTTTTTCAAGGAATTATTGTTTACCAGTTAGACCGCTTTGCTCGAAATAGATATGACAGTGCACACTATAAACATATTCTGAAAAAGAATGGCGTTACTGTTATTAGTGCGAGAGAAACCATAACCGATGATGCAAGCGGTATTTTGGTTGAGGCCATGCTGGAAGGTATGGCTGAATATTATTCCGTAGAGCTTTCACAGAAAGTAACCCGTGGAATGAATATCAATGCAGAAAAAGGACTTTCAAATGGTGGGACTACTCCATTAGGCTATCGCATTGAAAATAAACGTTATGTACTTGATGAAGAACGTGCCCCCATAGTTCGGGAAATTTTCGCAAAGTATGCTGATGATTGGAGTATGAAGAAAATTTGTGACAGTTTGAATGAAAGACATATAACAACGGCACAGGGGACATCTTTCAATAAAAATTCTTTACATACCATGTTGAAAAATAGAAAATACTTAGGGATTTATATATATAACGGTCATGAAATTCCGGGCGGAATGCCGCAGATAATTAATAAAGACCTTTTTGATAAAGTACAGGAAAAAATGATAGCAAATAAAAAAGCTCCTGCGCGTGCAAGAGCAAAAGCGGAATATATCCTTTCGGGAAAATTATTTTGCGGTTACTGTAAAGAAAAAATGACAGGACACAGCAGTAATCAAATCAGTAAAAAAGGTGTGATATTCAACTATTACAAATGCAAAAATTCCGGAAAAGGCAAAACCTGTAACAAGAAGATGGTGCATAAAGACTATATTGAAGATATTGTAGTAAATGAATGCCGAAAACTTCTTACACCGCAGAATATCCGCAAGATTGCAAAAGAAGTGGTTAAAATTGCTTTAAGCATGGACGACCGTTCCGAAATGAAACGTCTGGAAAGTCTGATTCAAAAAGCACAGGAAGAAAAATCAAATCAAATGGCCTCTCTTCGTGCCTGTAAAGATGATACGATTCGGGAAATGATATTTGAGGACTTAGGGAAAATAGGGGCTGATATAAAAGAGCTGGAAAAGCAGCTTGAAGTTGAAAAAGCAAGACATTACGTTATGACAGAACAACAGGTTATCGCTCATCTTACAAAATTAACAAATGGTGATATTCGTGATAAGACCTATCGAAAGTCGTTAATTCGGCTGTTTGTCAACAAAATCTTTCTGTACGATGATAGAATCACTATAACTTTTAATACAGGTGATGAAGAAACTACAATCACCGATGTTTTACTTTCAAAAATTGAAAATGGCTTATCGGGGAAAAATCTTTGTGTATTAAACAATGCGGTTCACCAGCAAACAGCCTGTCCGTTTCGGACAGGCTGTTTGGTTTTTGGGGCAAATTGAAATTTCTTAAATTAGGATACAATAAAATAAAGAAATTATTTTTTATTGATAATAATCCCCCTAGCTCTTTAAACGGAGTGGAGGGTTATTATCCAAATACTGCAAGTTAAAAATAAAATGAGGTCCATTTTCCTTTGTAAATACAACAGGGCAGCGAAGGGTGTTTTTCTCCTTTTAGCTCTCCTCGCTTTAAAGAAAGCGCATCTTCCAGGCATTGTTTTATGCTGTCCGCCGGCAGCGGATACTCATTGTGGCAGGGAATCACCGTTTCGACGCCTGGCAAAGCGCAGAGTTTTTGCAGGCTTTTTAGGTATAAGTCCAGGTTTCGGTGAGAGCCAAACATATAGATTGGTCCGGGAATCTGTATGGAATCGCCGGGAAGGAGAATCCGATTCTTTTTGTCCCAAAGAGCGATACTTCCGTAGGTGTGACCGGGTATTTCGATCACTTTAAAGGAATAGCTTCCTACTTCGAAAATATCATTTTCTTTTACTGGATGCATGACAATATCCGCCTGGACCAGCGTCATGTCCTTTTGATGAATATAGCATTCTTTAAAATTCGTGAGCCCCTCGGCGTGATCCGAATCTCCGTGGGTAAGGATTATAGTTGGATTAGTTTCTGTCAGCTGTTTTACGGCATCTGCCACGCCGCTGTTTGAGAAGCCGGTATCGATTAAAAGAGATTGTTCTTTTCCAATAATCAGAAATTGCCATACACCGCCGTTATCCAAAATATAAAAGTTGTCCCGATACTGCTTAATGTTCATTTTTCCCCAACCATTCATTTTGTTTTTGAAGAAAACTATAGTTTTTTTATCAAAGTCTCTCTATTTTAATTATAGAGGGGCACCGGTAAGGATGTCAATGAGATTTGCTAACGATAAAGTTGCGGTGCAAAAGGGCTAAAGAATTATAAAAAGCGCAGAATTCCGACATTTTCCGCTAAATTTGAGTTGTAAAACAGATCTAGTCCGATATCAGTATAAAAATAAAAGCAGCTGATATTGAAGTCAATATCGAATTAGGTTCAGTGCTGTACTGTGAAGTGGTTGTAATTTTGTGATAGGCTGAAAGATCGTAAGCCGTTTATTTGGAAAACAAAAAAGCCTCAACACGTATTGAGACTCTTAGCTGAAAACAGGGTATAAACACAGACAAAATGCCATCTTCAATGGACGCGTCTAAAAGTATTCAGATCACGGATTGGCTTCAAGTTCTACCTGCCAAAAGGGAACAAAAAGATGCCGCTTCAAACGTGGGTCTCTCTGTTTGAACAAAAGAAAAAGCCCCGAACGCGTCTTGCGCGTCGAGGCTATCGACTGTTTTTAGGGGCTAAAAAAGACGCCGCGTTAATCGGCGGGATAATAAAACAAAAAAATAACGCTGAATCCAAAATAAGTTGGATCCAGCGTCACGCTGGTCGAGGTGACAGGACTTGAACCTGCGGCCTCTGCGTCCCGAACGCAGCGCTCTACCAAACTGAGCCACACCTCGAATAATCTTTTTCAAAAGGTACTTAAATATTATACTTATGAAGATAAAAATTGTCAAGGGGGATTAAGATATTTTTCAAGGGTTTCGGAAAGGGAAAATTTAAAAGAAAAGATAAAAAGGCCTCTGAAAAGAGGCCTTTTTATCTTATAACTTCACTTTAGATAATGCCTTGAGCGAGCATTGTATCCGCAACCTTTTTAAAGCCGGCGATGTTTGCACCAACAACAAAGTTATCCTCTGCATTAAATTCTTTTGCAGCGGCGGACATGTTGCGATAAATATTAACCATAATATTCTTAAGCCGCTCGTCAACCTCTTCTGCAGTCCAACTCAGGCGGAGGCTGTTTTGGCTCATTTCAAGTGCGGAGGTTGCGACACCACCCGCATTTGCCGCTTTACCCGGCGCAAACAGAATCTTGTTTGCGAGGAACACGTTGGTCGCTTCAATGGTAGAAGGCATATTAGCACCTTCTGCGACTGCAATAACTCCATTTTTCACCAACGCCTTTGCGTCATCTTCATTGAGCTCGTTCTGGGTAGCACAGGGGAATGCAAGGTCGCATTTAATGTTCCAGATGCCTTTTCCCTCAGTGTATTTCGCATTAGGACGATAAGCAAGGTAATCTTTTACCCGTCCGCGTTTAACCTCTTTGATCTCTTTAATTGCAGCAAGATCAATTCCTTCTTCATCATAAATATAACCGTTGGAATCGCTCATGGCCACAACTTTTGCACCCAACTGCTGAAGCTTCTGAACAGCGTAGATCGCAACGTTACCAGAACCGGAAACAACGCAGGTTTTTCCAGAGATTTCAATTCCGTGATCTTTGAGCATCTCCTCAGTTAGATAAATTAAACCGTAACCGGTCGCTTCGGTGCGGATCAGAGAACCGCCATATGTCAGACCTTTTCCGGTAAGAACGCCTTCGTACAGGTTTTTGATCCGTTTGTACTGGCCGAACATAAAACCAATTTCACGTCCGCCCACGCCGATATCACCAGCCGGAACATCAGTGTCCGCGCCGATATGGCGGGAGAGCTCGGTCATAAAGCTCTGGCAGAAAGCCATGACTTCACGGTCAGATTTACCTTTAGGATCAAAATCGGAACCACCTTTACCGCCACCGATTGGCAGACCGGTCAGGGAGTTTTTAAAGATCTGCTCAAAACCGAGGAATTTAATGATGCCAAGATTGACAGAAGGATGGAACCGCAAACCACCTTTATAAGGGCCGATTGCACTGTTAAATTGGACACGATAACCTTTGTTGACCTGAACTTTGCCGTTGTCATCAACCCAGGGAACACGGAACATGATGATTCTTTCCGGTTCAACTAGCCGCTCTAAAAGGCCAACTTCCTGATATTTTGGATTTTTTTCTACCACCGGTGCGATAGAGTTCAAAACCTCAGTTGCCGCCTGATGAAACTCCGGTTGTCCGGGATTGCGGGCGATCAAGTCGCTCAGTACATCTTGCACATAGGACATGTTGAATACCTCCTTGTAATTCAAGCGCTTCGGATACGGCGGACGCCGCTTCCAGAGCCATTGCGTTTATTATACCTTATTTAGGAAGCCATGACAAGAGAAAAATTGAATTTTTTGCAAGATTTTATCTTCGAAGTTGCAAAAACGTTTTCTCAAGGATGCTCTCCTTTCTCAACGGGATAATATTTTTATTGTAAAGTCATAGTACACAGTTTTCATTTTAAATTCAAGCCAAAAGTGAACAAGTCTCTAATTTTTTCCTTATTTAGGCTTTGCAGCGGGAAAAATGATTGACGAAAATGAAAGAATGCTTTAAACTAATAGAGTTATAATTGCTCTAAATATGGGTTCGTAATTCTTCTGCAGTCAGCGGGTGAAAAACGGACGTGACGGAGGTCATTTATGTTGAACAACAGTGAAAAGACGATGGAAAAGATTGTTGCCCTTTGTAAAAATAGGGGGTTTGTCTACGCTGGAAGTGAGATTTACGGCGGCCTTTCTAATACTTGGGATTATGGACCGCTGGGTGTGGAGTTTAAAAATAATGTCAAACGCGCTTGGTGGAAAAAATTTGTCCAGGAGTCTCCTTATAATGTGGGATTGGATTCTGCTTTGCTGATGAATCCGCAGGTTTGGGTTGCTTCTGGCCATGTCGGTGGCTTTTCGGACCCGCTGATGGATTGTAAGGACTGCAAAACCCGTCATCGCGCCGATCAGTTGATTGAGGCGCAGACTGGCATTGCGCCAAACGGTTGGTCTGATCAGCAGATGCTTGATTTTATAAAGGAAAAAGGGATTACGTGCCCTAACTGCGGCAGTACGAATTTTACAGATATCCGTAAATTTAACCTGATGTTTAAGACCTTCCAGGGTGTCACGGAGGATGCGAAGAATGAAATTTACCTTCGCCCAGAAACTGCTCAGGGCATATTTGTGAACTTTGCGAACGTTCAGCGCACGACCCGCAAAAAAATTCCATTTGGCGTCGGGCAGATCGGAAAGTCATTCCGCAATGAGATTACACCTGGAAACTTTACCTTCCGCACACGGGAATTTGAGCAGATGGAACTGGAGTTCTTCTGCAAGCCGGGCACCGATCTGGAGTGGTTCCAGTACTGGAAAGAGGCCTGTAAAAACTGGCTGCTTTCTCTTGGCATGAAGGAAGAGAATATCCGTCTGCGCGACCATGAGAAAGAAGAGCTTTCGCATTATTCCAACGCCACTACCGATATTGAGTTTGTTTTCCCCTTTGGTTGGGGTGAGCTGTGGGGAATTGCTGACAGAACCGATTTTGATCTGACTCAGCATATTAATCACAGTGGCAAGGCGCTTGATTATTTCGATCCAGAGACAAATGAACGGTATGTGCCATATGTGATTGAGCCGTCTCTCGGCGCGGATCGGGTGGCACTTGCCTTCCTTTGTGATGCGTATGATGAAGAAGTAGTGGATGAAGCGAAAAATGATGTAAGAACCGTTTTGAGACTTCATCCGGCTCTGGCTCCATTTAAGGCCTGTGTTCTTCCGCTGTCTAAAAAACTCTCTGAAAAAGCCGGAAAGATATATGCGGAGCTTGCAAAGGATTTTATGGTTGATTATGATGAAGCGGGCTCTATTGGGAAGCGGTACCGTAGACAGGATGAAATTGGCACGCCGTTTTGCATTACGGTTGATTTTGAAACTGAAAATGATGGCTGTGTGACAATTCGTGATCGGGATACCATGAAACAAGACCGGATTCCGGTTTCTGAACTTACTCGTTATATTGCAGAACGGATTATATTTTAAAAGAAATCTGCTTAAGCTTTAAATGGGAGGGACGTTGAAATGAAAGGAATCATTTTAGCCGGCGGAGCAGGAACAAGACTTTATCCATCTACCATTGCCTGTTCCAAACAGATACTTACTGTTTACGACAAACCTATGATTTACTATCCGCTTTCCACCCTGATGCTTGCGGGGATTAATGAGGTGTTGATTATTTCTACACCGCGCGATGTCCCGGTATTCAAAGAACTTTTAGGGGATGGAAGCCAGCTTGGTATGAAATTTTCCTATAAAGTACAGACAGCACCCCGCGGTCTTGCAGAAGCGTTTATCCTTGGGGAAGAATTTATCGGGGATGACAATGTTTGTCTTGTTTTGGGAGATAATATTTTCTACGGTTATGGGTTTTCAGAGCGGTTAAAAGCAGCTGCTTCCCGGAAAACCGGAGCGACTATCTTTGGTTACCACGTCAGCAATCCGACTGATTTTGGGGTTGTGGATTTTGACGAGGACTGGAATGTTCTTTCTATTGAGGAGAAGCCCAAAGTTCCAAAGTCAAATTATGCGGTTCCCGGCTTGTATTTTTATGATAACCGTGTGGTTGAGATTGCGAAAAATGTCAAACCTTCAGCCCGCGGAGAGCTTGAAATTACCAGTGTCAATAATGCTTATCTCGAATTGGGAGAGCTCAAGGTAGAGTTATTTGGCCGTGGGATGGCTTGGCTGGATACCGGTAATCATCGTGCAATGCTTGCGGCCGCCAATTTTATTGAGGCGGTCCAGACTCGGCAGGGACTTTATGTGGCATGTTTGGAAGAGATTGCTTACCGGAATAAGTTTATTGACAAAAATCAGCTTCTGGAACAGGCAAATCGCCTGAAGACCACGGAATATGGTCAGTATTTGTACCAGATTGCCGAAACGGTTAAGGTGAAATAGTAAAAGAGGTAGCGGATGAAAATTTTAATTACGGGAAGCAGAGGCCAGTTGGGTCGGGAGCTGCTTAAACAGCTGAGAGAGGGCAGCAGTGAGATCGGGCCGCTTCCCAGAGAGTATACTGACTGTCAGGTGACAGGCGTAGATATGGAAGAACTGGATATTACAAACAGGGAAGAAGTCTTCTCTCTGGTTGAAACCCTGTCTCCGGATCTAATATTAAATTGTGCCGCCTATACCAATGTCAACGGCTGTGAAACCGACTATGAAACGGCTTTCCGCGTAAATGTGAAGGGCGCCGGCTATTTGGCTGAGGCGGCGGAGAAAGTGGGAGCAAAGTTTTTGCATCTTTCCACCGATTATGTTTTTGATGGGAAAGCGCGGATGCCGTATCTGGAGGACAACCCCTGTAGTCCGCAGAGCGCTTATGGGCGGACAAAACTTGCCGGAGAACAGGAAGTCTTAAAACACTGCACACGTTTTTTCATTGTTCGGACTGCTTGGCTGTATGGTTATTATGGCAACAATTTTGTCAAAACGATTTTGAGGAAAGCTCGGGCGGATGGAACTGTTAAAGTTGTGAAAGATCAGCGGGGTAATCCTACGAATGCGGTTGATCTGGCTCATCACCTTTTAAAGCTTGGAGCCACCAATCAATATGGTGTGTATCACTGTACGGGTAACGGAGAGTGCAGTTGGTATGAGTTTGCCTGTAAGATTGTCGAATTTGCAGGAGTAGATTGCACGGTAACACCCTGTACGACGGATGAGTTTCCAAGCCCGGCAAAACGGCCGGCCTATTCGTCGTTATCCCATAAAAAACTGAATTCTGTTGTAGGTGACGAAATGCGTCCATGGCAGGATGCGCTGCACAGTTTTTTTGATCATTTGACGGCTGAAGGAATTTCGTTATAGCAGCTGGAAATGTTATGAACGGAATTTTTTAGTAAAATTTGTTTCTTAAATACTTCAATAAAAGTAAGGAGAAGCTGAAATGAAAACGTATTTGGTAACAGGTGGAGCAGGATTTATTGGTTCGAATTTTGTGCTTTACATGCTAAATAGGTACGATGATGTTAAAATTGTCAACCTCGATAAGCTGACTTATGCGGGCAACCTTGAAAACCTGAAAAGTGTGGAAAATCATCCGAACTATACATTTGTTCAGGCCGATATCTGTGATCATAATGCTGTTAAGGCGCTGTTTGATCAATATGACTTTGATTATGTTGTCAATTTTGCGGCTGAAAGTCATGTTGACCGTTCCATCAGTGATCCTGAAATTTTTGTAAAGACTAACGTGCTCGGTACAGTTAACCTTTTAAATATTGCAAAAAACGCTTGGCAAATCGGGGATGACCAGTATAAAGAGGGCGTAAAATATCTACAGGTTTCTACCGATGAGGTTTACGGTTCTCTGGGCGAAACAGGTTTCTTTATGGAAACAACCCCACTTGACCCGCACAGCCCTTATTCTTCTTCCAAAGCATCTGCTGATCTTTTTGTAAAAGCTTATGGCGACACCTATAAATTCCCGATCAATATCACTCGCTGTTCCAACAATTACGGACCTTACCAGTTCCCGGAAAAGCTTATCCCGCTGATGATCAACAACACCCTTCAGCACAAGGACCTGCCGATTTACGGGGACGGAATGCAGATCCGCGACTGGCTCTATGTTGAGGATCACTGCAAGGCCATTGATATGGTTGTCCGGGACGGTAAGCTGGGTGAGGTTTATAATGTAGGCGGGCACAATGAGCGCCCAAATATCTTTATTGTAAAGACCATCATCGACTATGTGAAAAATAATGTTGACAGTGCTGTGAGCGAGCAACTGATGAAATACGTTGCTGACCGAAAAGGGCATGACCGTCGTTACGGGATTGATCCGGAAAAGATCAGAAAGGACCTTGGATGGTATCCGGAAACTTCTTTTGAAGTGGGTATTGTTAAGACAATTCAATGGTATCTGGAGCACAAAGAGTGGATGGAGAATGTCACCAGCGGTGCCTACCAGGATTATTATGAAAAAATGTATGCAGGCCGATAAAAAGCGGTTTTACCATTTGCGGAAAACTTATTGGGAGGCAAATACTGTTGAAACAGCATTTTAAGGACTTTTTGAAATACCGTCCGCTTTTGTTTAACTTGATCGGGCGTGACCTTAAAGTTAAGTACAGAAGATCGGTTCTCGGTCTGGCCTGGAGCATTCTTAACCCGCTTTTCATTATGCTTATTTTAACGCAGGTTTTCGGCCTCCTTATGAAAATGCAGGTAGAAAATTACGCGGTGTAT
>CAUABB010000039.1 GCA_958427155.1 uncultured Oscillospiraceae bacterium
AGAGAGTGTTTCCGTGTTCTGCGTCCGGGAGGGCGGCTGCTGGCGGGATTTGACAACGGAATCAATTTTTTGTTTGAGGAGAGCGATCCCCTGACCGTTGTGAATAGGCTGCCGTTCGACCCGTTGGCCATGCCCGCTTCCCGGCGGGATGCGATGATCGCGAACGGAGATGGGATTCAGTTCAGCCACACGCTGGAGGAGCAGCTTGGCGGGCAGCTGAAGGCCGGATTTGTCCTGCGCGCGTTGTATGAGGACCGTGACCGTCCCGGCGGCGCGAAAATTGGCGAATATATTTCGCAGTATATGGCGACCCTTGCGGTCAAGCGGTGAAATGTTTAAAGGCCGAAGCCATCTGGCTTCGGCCTTTTTGGGTTCTGATGATTGATCTGTCAGGAGATCTTTAACGGAAAATCACCTGTTTGGATTTTAGCAGATGCTTTATATCCCGTTTACCACGCTGATAAAATAGTCAAGCATCTGGCCAGTATATTCCCGGTATTCCATGTTCAGGTTGCCTTTATCCGTCTCCGCTTTTTCCTCTATCGGACAGCCGAATGCGCTGACAAGGATGTTGTCTTCGGTGAGAAAAAAAGTCCAGGGCGGATAGACTACAAGTTCATCCCGGGTAATGCCGTCTACAAAACCGGCGTAGGTTTTCCCTACCAGATGGGAAACATATTCCCGCGTCTGGTAACAAATCTGTTTAATTTCCCTTCCCTTTGCGGAAGGATCCCCGACATAGACATCTTTGACCACCATGGTCAAACCTAGGAAGGTAAAAAGTTGATCTTTCTCGAGTTTGGGGAGGACTTTCACATCCGTAATCTCAAAGGAACAAAGGAGAAACTCGCTTGTTTTTTCGTCTCTGTAAACGGTGACAAAATTTCTAAAGAGCGGCAGCTCGACATAAAAGCGGGCCGCCCGTTCGGTATCGGCGGCGTATTTCTCGCAGTATTTGTGCGCTTCCTCAGCGGACAGTTTCTTTTTTGGGGGGCGGCGCACAGGCGGAAAGAAGCGGCACAAGGCAGAAACAGCAAGGCAGGATGGAAACCATCTTTTTTAAACGCATAATGTTCATCCTTCCCTTTCAGTCCTTCGGACCACAGAAGCGATGTCCTGTTTGGCGGAGAACAAATTCATTCCACAGCACTTCAGAGTCGGAGCGTCAAACACATGACAAAATCAGGTAATCGACTTAAAGAGAGGATAAAAACTGGTTAAGCGCTTCCGGCGGTACCAGAATCCCGCCCCGGGAGCCGATTTCCTTTTCCCCGCACGAATAGCTCGGAACCGCTTCCCAGCCTTTTTCTCCCCAGGCGCGCCGGTTTGCTTCCACGGCCTCGGTGGCGTACCGCCCGCTGTTGAGAGCCGCTTTGAACGCGTTGGGATCGGCGCCGCATTCTTCTGCGATGGAAGCGAGGACTTCTATATCATCAATCCGCAGCCCTTTTTCAAAGTGAGCGCTGTAAACCAGGTCGTTGTATCGGCCCAGATCGCCGCCGCTGTCCCGCAGGAAAAACATCCCCATATTGGCGATGTCGCTGTAAATTTTAGCGGTCTCGGGGCGGGGGTGCGCCTCGCAGGGCATCCACACAATCTCCACATCGGGGTGAGACGGCAGCAGTTTTTTTAAGTTTTTGTGACCCTGGTAGCAGTAGGGGCAAAGATAGTCAAAATAAACCTCAACGCGTTTCATAAAACAGTCGTCCTTTCCTCAATTTTGAATCTGATCTGTTTTGGGCTTTTATGAGTTCAGTATAGCATCTCCTCAAAAAGACCGCAAGAAAACCGCAAAATAAAAAGACGGGCGGGAAGGCTGAAAAAGAGTTAAAAGGAAGCAATTTTAGCTAGTTTTCCGGGTGGGAAAACACCAGTTTCGGTATGAAAATATTATTCTAACAAAAAAGAACCCGAACGCGGATTGCGTTCAGGTTCTTTTCTGGTGACCCGTACGAGAATCGAACTCGTGTTACAGCCGTGAAAGGGCCGTGTCTTAACCTCTTGACCAACGGGCCGTGGTCCACACAGAGTGGGTATTTGCCAAGGCGACTCTCATGAACAGCCGCTGCAAAATACGTTGTGTGGTTGGTAGCGGTAACTGGATTCGAACCGGTGACACTTCGGGTATGAACCGAATGCTCTAGCCAACTGAGCTATACCGCCATAACAATGCCTATTAATTATAGAATAGGATTAAGTGTTTGTCAATAGTAGTATTTCATTTTTTAGAAAAATTATTTTATTTTTCTTTTTTTCTTGACACTGACGTACCGTCAGAATGTACAATAAACTTAAAGTTTGTGAGGTTGGGAGAGACTGCCGTGAAGATGAAGGAAGTTTGCAGGCGATCGGGACTGACAGAGCGGACCGTGCGTTATTATGAGGAACAAGGCCTTTTAACTCCTGCCCGTTCTTTTCAAAACGGAAGGACTCGTTATGATTACAGTGAGAAAAATCTTGAGCAGCTTATGACCGCAGCTGTTTTGAGAAAGAGCGGCTTTACCATTGCGGAAATTCGAAAAATGATAGAAAGTCCAAAAGAAACCGGACATCTGGCGCGGGAATGTGTGAACAGGTTGCGTTGTCAGGGGGAAGAGGAAATTCGGAATGCCGAGGCCCTTGCCGGATTGGATGCGGCTTCTTTTAAAAACGCAGAAACACTTGTATCCGCCCTGAAAAGCCGGGCGGAGCGTCTTTCATTGCCCCGCGCCGATCTTGTTTTGAACTTTGGGAAAGATGATCCGGAAACCGCAAAAGAAAAACAGGAGGGCATCCTCTCTTATCAGGCAAGAACACAATCTCGGTATCGGACAGGTAAAACAATTGTATATGCCATCGGGATTTCCAATATCGTACTAGCACTTTTGATTCTGGCGGCAGGTTTTTTGTCATCAAGCCCTCTTTATGGAATCATTGGATTTTTGTTGACGGTAATATTTTCAGTTGCACTGATGTGTGGAGTGAAGTGGGTGTATTGGTATTATATTGTCACTTCCATACTATCGGTCCTACAGTCTTTTTTTCAGCTGTTTCGCCCGGAGTTTGATCCAGTGCTGTTTTGGTCGGCTGTGATAAGTCTTGCGATAAATTTGGGCATTGTCTGGCTTTTACTGAAAAGCAGAGCGGTTAAGGCGTTTTTTGAGGAAAAAAGTTGGTAGTTCGTTTAAGAAAAGAAGATTCCTTGTTTAAAAAATGAATTTGATTTCTGGTTCTTGACAGAGATCACTTTTGTGTGCTACCATAGTGCTGCAACTCGGAGGGTAGAAATGCTACCGGATAAGAGGGTCGCCTGAGCGGCTTTTTTATCCGGTTTTTCTTACGAAGTAACAAAAAAGGAGAGAGAATAGATGGCAGAAAACAGTTCGGTCAACCGTTTGACCGAAGGAGGGATTACCTCTACGTTGATCCGATTTGCCATACCTTATCTGGCGGCAAATTTTTTACAGGCACTTTACGGCGCTGCGGACCTTTTGATTGTCGGATGGTTCTGCGATTCCGCGGCTGTTTCGGCTGTATCTACTGGCACCCAGATTACCCAAATTATCTTGAGTCTTGTTTCCGGTTTGACAATGGGAGGAACGATTTTAATTGCCCAATATGTTGGAGCGCACCGGGACGGTGAGGCTGTTGATACCATCAGCACCATGCTTACCCTTTTTGGGGTGATTTCTTTGGTGATGACGGTGGCGATGCTTCTGCTCGCCTCCCCGCTTCTTTCGCTGATGCAGACCCCGGAAAAAGCGTTTGGATATGCGCTGGATTATGTATTGATCGCAAGTGCGGGGACCGTTTTTGTCATTGGATACAACGCGGTCAGCGCCATGCTGCGGGGACTCGGCGATTCCAAACACCCGCTTTATTTTGTTGCGATTGCCTGTGTCTGCAATATCGTCCTGGATTTGGTCGCGGTCGGTGTTTGGAAAATGGGGCCGGGCGGCGCGGCTTTGGCAACGATTTTTTCGCAGGGGCTGAGCCTTGTCATTGCGGTTATTTATCTCATCCGGCACGACTTTATTTTTGATTTTAAGCCAAAGAGCTTTCATATCCATAAAGAACGGGCCCTTCATTTAATTAAGCTTGGGATTCCGGTTTCGCTTCAGGACACGACGGTTCATATCTCTTTTATGTTTATCGCGGCGATTGTCAACACTATGGGGGTAACCGCTTCAGCGGCAGTCGGTATCTGCGGAAAATTTGACGCTTTTGCCATGCTTCCTCCTATGGCCTTTTCTGGCGCGATTTCAGCGCTCGCAGCTCAAAATATCGGAGCGGGGCAGCCGGAGCGGGCTCAAAAAACTCTGCGAAGAAGTATTCTCCTCTCTTTTATCTGTTCCGTTGTCTTTTTTGCCTGGGCGCAGATTGCTCCTGAAACCATTATGACCCTTTTCCAGTTCGATCCTGAAGTTACAGCCGCAGGCGCGGAGTATCTGCGAACCTTCAGTTTTGACTTCCTGTTGGTCGCGTTTGTATTCTGCTTTAACGGCTTTTTCAACGGCTGCGGATGCACGCGGTATACCATGATCAACGGAATTGTGTCGACATTGGTCATCCGAGTTCCTCTCGCCTTTCTGTTCAGTGTCTGGATGCCGAATTCCCTTTATGGAATTGGACTTGCCGCGCCAATCGCTTCGGTAATCGGGTTGATTCTTCATTTAATTATGATTCGTACGCCTGTCTGGAGACGGGGCGGTGTTATTGCCGGAGCGTATTCCGAAAAGTAAAATGAAATACTAAAAAAGGCGCTGCTTTTTGGGCAGCGCCTTTTTTAGTCTAACGGGGTGTCAGTTTTTTTCTTCCTGTCAATCCGTTTCCGTACCGCGTCAAACTCCTCTTGTGTAAAACCGTCCAGCCGTACAAAGTGAAAAATACGGTTTGGAAGATAAAAAAGATAGCAATTTTTTGTCACGGCAGTTTTTTTGACTTGTGAATAACGGAAGCGGCTTGTTACCGCATTGTTTATCAGGATTTCAAAGTTGTCGCCGTAAAAAACGGTCTTTCTTGGAACGGAGCCGCCCTCCGTCATGGTAAGGTGTTGTTTGTAGGACAGTTTTCCCTTGGTGTAAGGCAAGACAATTAAAAAAAGCCAACAGACACAGGCTAAAATCAGCATAAAAAATTCCAGCCTTCCCAGAAACAACCCCCAAATAAACATCAGCAGATAGTAGGCGGAAATTATGATCAGAAGAATCATGGGGATTCTAAGAGCGCCTGTGTAGAGAACTTTCTTCCAGATTTCTATAAAATCCGATTTCTGAAGTGCTTTTTCATTTATTGCGATGATTTCTTGATTTTCTGAACACAAAAATATCCTCTCCTTTTCTTTTTTAATTGGTGTGACAGATGGCTCTCTAGTGTTAAACGGTTGGCCTTTTTCCGTTATAGATTAGACGATCTTCACCAAATCAGGACAAAGGTTCCTGCTGTGATTAACAGTCCGCCGATAATGGTTTTCGCCGTTACCGTTTCTCTCAGGATGACAAAGGCGAGAACCATACTGATTACAACGCTGAATTTATCAATTGGTACCACCTTGCTCGCTTCCCCGATCTGAAGCGCTTTATAATAAAACAGCCAGGAAAGCCCAGTCGCAATGCCGGACAGGATCAGAAATACCCAAGACTTTGGGCCGATATCCGCTACCTGGTTTTGAGAACCGGTAATAAAAACAATCCCCCATGCCATAATAAGGACGACCACCGTCCGGATTGCCGTAGCAAGATTTGAGTTGACATTATTAATTCCAATTTTAGCCAGAATTGAAGTTGCTGCTGCAAAAAAAGCCGATAACAGTGCATATACCACCCACATCCTGTTTTTCACTCCCATTCTGCTCATTATGTCAAGACTCCTTTGATTTTCCAGTTCTTTTTTTACCTTTTTTGAACTTCCTTTTTCCAACAAGTTCTCTGTACCGGGCGCGAACCTCCGTCTCGCGAGGAATTTCAAGGGCACTTTCAGAAGTTTCGCTGTAAACCGTCCGGCTGATCACCATGGAACCTGGCTTAATAAATTCGTCATCTAGATAGTCATAGTAGGTGCCGGGAGTGATAATTCCGTTAAGTTTGACGATGGCTGTCCCCGCCGCACTCAAAGCGGCGTCCACCAGTTGAACGCAGTTGGTGGACAGCACAAAATAGGATTTAAAGCGACCGGAACCGAATTTGTAAAATTCTGCTCCCGTATAATAATAAAGCTGGCTCGCATAGTCGGGATAGTGTTCCAGACTTTTTTCAGTGCCCTTTTTCAGATCCGCTTCATAAGGAGACTCCCAACGGTAAGCCGATTCACAGAGCGTTTCCATCCGTTTGCGAAGATTTCTCTTTTGATCATCGGTCAGCCGAAAGCCAAAGCCAAACAGGGTTTTTTTGCTGTAGCGGGTTACAAAAGGAATATATTTTTCTTTTGAAGTATAGAATAAAACCCCATCTCCTGCTCCCTCAAAAAGTTTTCGGGAGTATTCATCGTAGTTGCCATAGGAAATTACGTGACCGTCAAACCAGAAATCACAGTGCCCCATTGCTCCGCTTCCACCTTCTGTTACGTGGATGAAAACTTCCAAATCGGGCGGAGAGTCCAAGACTTCTCCTTCTTTATATTGGGTGAGCTGTGGGTCCAATTTTTGGCGCTCCTCTGGATTGGCAGAAAAATAGCGGTTCATTCTTTTGAGAACCCGGTGCGGGATCAACATCGCAACAAAGACGGGAAGAGAAATTCGAATTCTTCGTTTCAGACGAGTTTTAGTTGTATGAGGAATCATGGAACCGATAAATTCCAGCAGATAGGAACTACCGAGAATAATGCCATAAACGCCAACAATAATCAGGATATCATCGGTAGAAAAAAGCGGAGTAAAGGTAAGCAGAATGCCGAAAGTAAGAAAAAACAGACAGTCAAAAAGATCGGTTATCCGCCCTTTCACCCGGTTTTTTACAAAAAGAATAAAATTAACCAGCTTTGCCGCTCCCATAATTAGCACATAAAGAGCAAACAGAAAGCCCAGAAAAGAAATCTGAAGATCCCGAACAAAGAGCATGACAGAACCCAAAACAATCGCTATTAGAGCGCCCCCCAGCGTAATCTGCCGCCCACCGAGTTCCCTGCGGCGCAGAAGGAGCATGACCAGCATAGCAAAACCGCTGACCAGGCAGAGGAGAGCTACCAGGAACAGCGTCAATTTTAAAAAGCTGGTTTTAAAACAGAGGATTACAATCCCCAAAGCAAGCAGAACAAGCCCCGGCAGAAGCTGATCCAGCACCGGGGTAAATTTTTTTCGCATAAAGCCATCCTTTTTATTTACAAATCCATGATATAACCATTATTTTTTAGTATAGCACCAAACATTTTTAACTACAAGTGGAAAGGATGCTTCCTATAACTAAAATCTCGAATTTTCCGGAGAGTATAGCTGCTGGTACGAAACGCAAAAGCCAATATAAAAAACGCCAAAGCGCAATGCTTTGGCGTTTTAAATGTTTTAGAAATACTATCTCTTGCTGAACTGAGGAGCGCGGCGGGCTGCCTTGAGGCCGTATTTTTTACGCTCTTTCATTCTTGGGTCACGAGTCAGGAAGCCTGCTTTTTTCAGCGCCGGGCGGAGCTCTTCGTTGTACTGAAGAAGAGCGCGGGAAAGACCATGGCGGATTGCGCCAGCCTGACCGGTAACACCACCACCTGCAACGGTGCAGACAATATCAAATTTTCCCAATGTGTCAGTCAAATTCAAGGGCTGACGGACGATCAGTTTCAGGGTTTCAAGACCGAAGTAATCGTCGATGTCCCTGCCGTTAATAGTAATGTTGCCATTGCCCGCATAAACACGGACACGTGCAACAGAGCTTTTTCTTCTTCCAGTGCCATAAAAATATGGTTTGGATTCGTACATCTTCAAGTACCTCCCTTATTAAAACTCGCAGTTTACAGGTTTCTGTGCGGCGTTGTTATGCTCAGCACCTCTGTAAACACGCAGGCGGCGCAGTTGTGCGGCGCCAAGTTTGTTATGGGGAAGCATACCCTCGACTGCCAGCATCATGGCCTTTTCCGGATTTTCTTTCATTAATTTGCTGTATTTGACCTCTTTCAGGCCACCGACCCAGCCGGTATGCCACTGGTAAACCTTACTGTTAAGTTTGTTCCCAGTCAGAACAGCTTTCTCAGCATTGATCACAATTACGTGATCGCCACAGTCCATATGCGGCGTAAAGCTTGGTTTGTGTTTGCCGTGCAGAATATGGGCGGCTTTGGCGGCTACGCGGCCGAGCGGCTTTCCATCTGCGTCGAGCACGTACCATTTACGCGAGATCTCACCCGCTTTTGGCATATAAGTTGACATGGTATTCCCTCCGTTTACAAATCGGTTTTCAGATAAAACACCCCAAAGGGTAAGAAAACTCAGACTTAATTGCTTAAACATTATAATATGTCCATAAAAGCTTGTCAAGAGGAATAAGCTGTTTTTTGTTATTTAGATCTCTGTAGCTCTTTAAATCTCTCTTGATATCGCAATTTCTCTCTGTTTCTCGTTTGCTATTTTGATTTAAAAGTTATCAAAAAAAGAAAACGTAAAAAAGAGAAAAAAAGAGAAAACAGAAAAAAACAGGATGTATTTTTTGTTTTTAAACTTTTAAAATAAAACTCTTTAATATATTTTTTAATCAACTGGATATCAAGGTAGAAAAATTTTCTATGATATAAATGTAAAGGCCTGTAGGGTAGCTATTTCTTCGACAGAAGAAAACATGAATCAGAGCCTTTTCACCTTAAAATAAGATTGAAAATGTAATATTTACATTGATTATTGGTAAAATAATCAACAGTTTTTAATGGTAGAGTACAATTTTAAGCAGTGAAAGGAGGTCCAATTATGGCTGAAAAAAGCGCTTGTAATATTTTGAGAAGTCTTCGGGAAGAAAAAGGTTTAACACAGGTAGGGGTGGCAAAAGTGCTGGGAATTGCTCAGCAAACCTATTCCAATTATGAAACGGGTGATTATGATCTGCCTACCCGTCACCTGATTGTACTTGCGAATTACTATCACGTCACGTCTGATTATCTTTTAGGACTGACAAAATTCCGTGGTACCATAAGAGATTTGAATACAATGGTTCAGCCCGATGTGACCTTTGGACAACTGATTTCTGACATTCTGTCTCTCGATCCAACTTCCAAGGCATCAGTTGCAGATTATGTCAGCCTTCTTAAGCTTCGCCAGGCGACTGAAAAGGGAAAATAAAAGATGATATTTTTAAATATCTGTATTTAATGTATAAATGTTACGATAAGCTTAATAAGATTAAAAGAGACGGCAGAATTTTTCTGCCGTCTCTTTTTTAGGAAAAAAGCGTGTCTAAAAACGTCTGTTTGGCATCGGACGGACCGCATGTAAAGATATCCCGATAAGCGCCAGCCACGAGTTCGGATGGCATGGCACGAGGAAGATCACAAAGACTTACCATCCCAACCAGTGCGCCGTTTCGGGTTACGGGAACCCGTTTGATCTGGTGACGGGCCATCAGCGCTGCAGCTTCGGTAACCGGTGCAACCGTTTCAATACTGATCGCCGGCTGCGTCATGATTCGGTCCACGGATGTTTCGATTGGTTTTTTCCCAAGCGCAATACATCGCGTAACAATGTCACGGTCGGTGATAACTCCTACAATGCTGTTTCCACGGACAACTGGCAAAACCCCAATTTTATTACGGCGCATCAGTTCTGCCGCACGAAAAGCGCTTTCATCATAAGAAACACGTACAATGTACTGTGACATCAGTTCTCCTACAGTCATCCTTATTCCTCCAGTCTCGTGGGTTATCCGGAAACGTTCCGATCGGTGGGTTTAAAAATCAGAGCCGCAAGCAGCGCGAAGAAGATCGCAGCGGCAATTCCGCCGGCAGAAGCTTTCAGTCCGCCGGTTAAGGCGCCTAAAAGGCCTTGTTCCCGCACGGCCTCTTCCACTCCTTTAGCAAGATTATAGCCAAATCCGGTTAAAGGGACGGTGGCGCCGGCGCCCGCGAAATCGACAAGCGGGCCATAAATTCCAACGGCTCCCAGAACGACGCCCGCTACTACATACCCTACCAGGATTCGAGCTGGCGTCAGTTTTGTGTGGTCAATTAACAGCTGGCCGATGACACAGATCAGGCCGCCGATTACAAAGGCCTTTAAATACTCCAGAAAA
>CAUABB010000040.1 GCA_958427155.1 uncultured Oscillospiraceae bacterium
TTTCCACACCATCGGGATCAACCGGCTCACGCTGGTCGTACTCATACTCTCTGGACTGAAGATTCAAAAGGATCATAACGCTGCGACAAACAGAAAAATCTTGGTTGCGAACCATAATATGTCCGATTTTCGCAGTAGAATTCCAATGAATCTGTTTCATCGGGTCAGAAGGCAGATATTCTCGCACGCCTGAAACCAAAAAAGGATCGTAGACAAGTTGAAAGCGAACCGGAAAATCTCCTGTTAAACGGTTAGATCGAACAAAGGTCTCTGCGAGAGGAAAAGAAGCCGGAAGTACCGTTATCTGGCAGTTAGAAGGAATCGATTTAGACACCGTGCGACTTCCAAAAAGGTCAGTTGAAACCAATACTATTGTTTCTATTTTAAAAACGCCTCGGCGAGCGCAGGTTACTTTCCATCTGCGAGTCACCCGTTTATGACCTCTTATTAGAAAGAAGCTGGGAACAAAACGAGTACGGTAAGTCACTACGGATTGTGCATCCGCAAAAACCAGCCATTTAGGTATCGTCAACTCGGACTTGAACCACGGAAGAGGAAGCCATTTCCGGTTTTCCACCGTTTCTGTCAATATGATTTCATCCCCTTCAAACGCCTCGTCCACATTAAAATCGCAACGATAATCAAGCTTTTTGAAGCTGAATTTTTTATAGATCAAAGACTGCACAGCGACCAAAGTCAGCATAATCAAAAGCAGAACAAAAACTTCCATGATATCTCCCTGTTATTTACTCTACAGGAACTGGAACAGAGCTGAGAAGCTCTTCCACAATCTTAACACTGCCACTGGAATTTTTAAGAGACATTCCATGTTTCAATAAAATACGATGAGAAAAAACAGGTGGAACCACCATCTTAACATCATCAGGCGTCACAAAATTTCTCCCGTCAAAAGCAGCCTTAACCTGAGCAGCGCGCATTACCGCAAGAGAACCACGGGGACTGACTCCAAGCCGAACTTCAGAATGTTTCCGGCTAGCTTCAGAAAGAGTCACAATATATTTCTGAAGATCCTCTGATAAAGCAACATTCCTGACAGCCTTTTGCGCTTCAACAAGCTTCTCTTTGGAAAGAACAGCCTCCAGGTGCGTAATAGGATTATCTTGTTCGAATCGACGGAGCATTTCTGTCTCTGCGGTTTCTCCAGGGTACCCCACAGAGAGTTTCATAATAAAACGATCCATCTGTGCTTCCGGCAATTGATAAGTTCCCTGCGTTTCAAGGGGATTCTGAGTTGCAATCACGAAAAAAGGTGCATTCAGTTTAAAAGTAACTCCATCGACCGTAACCTGACTCTCCTCCATACATTCCAACAAACTGGATTGAGTTCTGGGCGTTGCACGATTAATTTCGTCTGCCAGCAATACATTCGTAAAAATCGGGCCCTTCCGAAAAATAAATTTTTCTTCCTTTTGACTGTAATAGTGGACTCCCGTCAAATCAGATGGAAGAAGATCAGGCGTGAACTGAACTCTGGCATAAGTACAGTCAATTGAAGCCGCAAGAGCTTTTGCAAGAGTCGTCTTTCCTGTACCGGGCATATCTTCTAAAAGAACATGTCCCGAAGCTAAAAAAGCAATTAGCAGCTTTTCAATGACATCATCTTTTCCAATGATCACTTTTTTTATATTCTCTAAAAGGCTGACTGCTATCCTACGGACTTCTGCTACCTCCATCTTCAAAAACCTTCCTTTCAATCAGTACAAAGTTATCATAGACCTTTCCTGTCATATCCGTCAAGGAAAAGGTTGAAACGGTATAAAAAATTTTTCAAATAATTCTGTTTCTGAGTCCATTCTCAAAATCATGATAAAACTCAAAAGCGGAATGTTTGGTTTTCCATTTTTAGTTCCGCCCTCTAACTTCTCTCATCTAGCCTTCCACAACTAACTTTTAATTTTTATATTTTACACAAGGAGATCCTCCCGACTGATTGTTAGGAATTACTTTTTCGTTTCCTTCTTCTTGACCTTTCCCATCTTTAATGCGTATAATAACCCTAAGTTGATATTCTTAAAAATCGTGATGAAGAAAAATGATATCGTTCCCTGAGTTTGTCTTCTTTGATCTACCATCGAAAAAATTTTCTGTTCCATTCAGAAAGTTGTGAGCTCTTTTTTCACCGCGAAATCATAACTTCAATCCGGATGATATGCAAAAAGTTATTGGACAAACCGCTATATCTTTACTAAATTTGGGCTTTTCAAAAAGGAGGACATATGAAAACAGATTACGAATTAATTCAGGAATACCTCAAAAAGCACCTGCACCAGGTGCTAAAACAGCCTTACGGAAACTTTAAACACCCCTTTATTGATCCCGGATCTGTCTATGACGGAAATCTGTGGGACTGGGATACCTTCTGGGCCGTTTTCGCCATGATTAATCTTGCGGAAAACGGAAACGAAGACGCATCATTCAAAAAAACGCTAGAAATACACGCAGAAGGAAATGTCCTTAACTTTCTTGATTTTCAATTGGAAGACGGCTATATTCCCATGATGGTAGACACGAAAGCAGATGAAGTGCCTTACCTGATTGCCAAACACAAAGAAGGGGTCATTTTGAATATGCACAAGCCCTTTCTCTGTCAGCAAATCTGTCTGGTAAGCGGGCTCAAAAATTCTTTCGACTGGATTAATTCCAAACTCCCCCAGCTGGAAAAATATTTTGAATGCTATGATCGTTTCTATTATTTTAAAAACTGTGGCCTCTATGTTTGGGCAGACGATGTTATGATTGGGATGGATAACGATCCAGCCTCTTTTGGGCGGCCTCGTTTCTCTACCGCTAATATCTTTCTCAACTGCTTTATGGTACGAGAACTCCAGGCTATGGCTAAAATTTTGACTGCCTGTGGGAAACCTGAAAGAAGCAGCTGTTATGAAGAAAAAGCATATAAGCTCGCCCAGGCAATTCAAAATGAGTGCTGGGATAAACGGGATAAATTTTTTTATTCCGTTGACGTAGACATTAAAACCCGTGCTTATGACTGGTTTCACAAAGGACTTGGTGTTTTCTGGAATACTCTCTTCATTAAAACTAGAGCCTGGTCAAGTTTTTTGCCGATGCTTGCCGGAATTGCAACCAATGAACAGGCTGCTTTTCTTGTCAAACATATCACTGATCCCGAAACCTTCTGGAGTTTCTCAGGCATCCGCTCTCTTTCTTATGATGAAAAAATGTATGACCTCACCCCTACTAACAATCCTTCAAACTGGTTGGGTGGTATCTGGATTATTGTACAGTACGCTGTTTTTCGTGGGATGATGAACTATGGATACCAAAAAGAGGCGGCAGAACTCTGCAACAATGTTATGAGACTTTTAGGAAACGACTTAAGACAAACCGGTACTCTTCACGAATATTATAATCCAGAAACAGGGGAACCAGTTGTCAACGGCGATTTCATAAACTGGAATATTCTTGCGCTGAATATGGCCGACGAACTTGAAGGGAAACCATCAGTTGATCGTTTTCTATCTTTCAAAGTATTGTTTTAAACACAACTATAAATATTTTTTGAATCACACAAAAAGTGAGTAGGCTATCATTAAGCAAGCAACAGATAAAAATAAAGTCTCCTGTAGAAAATCAAAAAAATTCCACAGGAGACTTTTTCTGATAGGAAAATAAATTCTTATCATATTTAGGGGTGATAGTATAATTATCTTATTAAAAACCTAGTACCCCGCCCATAAAATAATTTTTTCAAAAACAGATTTATCAAAAACGCGTTTCACTATCTGCCTCAGAATTTCTCAACTTGAAGACTACCATTGTAAGAGTTCCTTCCGTTGCTGTTACGGGGCTATTATAAGTTAAGCTAAAATCTGTTTGGGACGGAGCTTCAAATATAAATGCAACCGATCCAAAAGCGCTGATATTAGCGGCTCCGGTTCTAAAATAAATCCCATATTCAATATGCGCTGTATTATTGTAAAATGGTGTAATCTGCATATAAGTGGCACTTGGAAGTAGGGCGGATACATCATAAAAAACGGAATAAACACCAGGTTGTAATGTAATATGAGTAGGATCTGACAGCACAATATTTCCAGTTTGATCTGCAACACCAACCCCCATGGGAATTTGAGTAGAATTGGTAAATCGGGCACCAAAGTTTACAAATGAAGCATAGATGTCGCGGGCAATCGGACCTGTAGCGCCCGTTGGACCTGTAGCGCCCGTCGGACCTGTAACACCCGTTGGACCTGTAACACCTGTCGGACCTGTAGCGCCCGTTGGACCTGTAACACCTGTCGGACCTGTAACACCTGTCGGACCTGTAACGCCTGTCGGACCTGTAACACCCGTCGGGCCTGTAGCGCCCGTTGGACCTGTAACACCTGTCGGACCTGTAACACCCGTCGGGCCTGTAACACCCGTCGGGCCTGTAACACCTGTCGGACCTGTAACACCCGTCGGGCCTGTAACACCCGTTGGGCCTGTAACACCTGTCGGACCTGTAACACCCGTTGGGCCTGTAGCGCCCGTTGGGCCTGTAGCGCCCGTCGGACCATGAAAATTGGGACAATAATAATATCGGCAATAATGATTGGTATTCATATTCATCTCCCGATTATCTACCATATTTCGTTTTCATTTTTATTATATGCTGAGAAAATTTGAACGTTCCGTATCACATTTCAAACCATAGTCATTCCAAAAAGGCATCCGTTTATTAACCGTTAGTGCTTAAGAGTTAAATCCAAAAGGGGACTCTTTTTAAGAGTCCCCTTTTGGATATTCAAATTCACTTTGTTCAATACTTTACAAAACCAATAAAATACTTCATACCATCATTGATACAGCCTAAAATCCACATAATCAACTTATTTTACTTACGCTGAAACAAGACGTCTTTCTCATATTTTTTTACTTCACTCAGCCAACTTTCGCGGACGGGAACGTTCATTGTCTCACAGTAATAATCCCAAACCGCAGCAAAAGGATAACTTTTAAGTTCTTCCAAAAGCGCAAGCCGAGATGTGTAATCTCCATCACGTTCCAATTTTTCCAATTTTTCTGTTGGCTCCAGTTTCGCACGTAAAAGTGCTTTGATCATGTTGCGGGCACCGATTACCCAGGCAGCAATCCGATTGATTGAAGCATCAAAAAAATCTAAGCCAATATGAGTCCGCTCTACAAGCCCCTTCCGAACCAGACTTTGTGCAATCGCAACCAATTCATCATCCATAATTACCACATGATCACTATCCCACCGAACTGGCCGGCTAACATGGAGCATCAACTCATTGGTATAAAGAAGAACAGACGGAATTTTATCGGAAATCACCTCTGTGGGATGAAAATGTCCCGCATCCATACAATAAGCAATTCCCCGGGAAATCGCATAACCCATACAAAACTCATGTGACCCAACTGTATAGCTTTCAGCTCCAATACCAAACACCTTGCTTTCCAAAGAATCAAGGTTATAAGCAGGGTCAATTTTTTCAGACATTACCTCGTCAAGTGCTGTCATCATTCGGCGACGAGGCGACTCTCTATCGATGGGGATATCCTTATAGCCATCCGGGAACCAGAAATTATTCACACACTTCTGTCCCAATTCACGGCCGAAATATTCGCCAACTTTTCGTGAACGCTTACAGTGCTCAATCCAAAACGCCCTAACCACTGGATCAGCAGAAGAAATAGTAAAGCCACTTTCCGCCATTGGATGAGAAAAGCAGGTGGGATTAAAGTCAAGACCAAGGCCATTATTTTTTGCCCACTCAACCCAATTTTGAAAATGTTCTGGCTCAATTTCATCCAAGTCGATAGGATGGTCAGCTTCTGCGTAAATTGCATGAAGAGCTAACTTGTGTTTTCCAGGAATCATAGAAAAAGCCTTTTCTAAATCTTTTCGCAGTTCATCGGCATTTCTGGCACGACCGGGATAATTCCCTGTCGCCTGAATTCCACCCGACAGGGCGATATCCGGAAAAAGAAAACCATTTAAATCATCTCCCTGCCAACAATGAAGCGAAATTTTTATTTTCTTGAGCTCTTCCAATACATTTTCGGTATCTACCCCGACCTGTGCATAGATTTCCTTAGCGAGTTTATATGACTCTTGCACCTGATTCATCACTTTAACCTCCAACACTTTTTCCATAAGGCTCTAATTTTACTTCATGTCATTCAGAACTTTTTCGCGTGTTTTCTCCAGAAATTGTTGAACATGGACAACTTCACCTGTCCGTGCACTTTCTATTGCAGAAAAGATGTGTGAAACCGATTGAAGATTAGACTCCACATTGGTTTCCATTTGTTCGCCGCCATCAAGCCAACGTACAAATTTTTCAATCAGCCAAGTATTGGCCCATTTTTTCTGTTGAAGAAGCGGGATTGGTACACCCTGCCCCTCAAATCCTTCTGCGATGGTCGTTTCTGGATTATAAGGAAAAACCTCAAGCTTACGCTGATTCAAAATCAATGTGCCGCGTTCACATTCTGCCCTAAAATATTCATGGCTCCACCAGTTTAAGGTAATTGCATTGGATTTTGCGCCCTCATAAAAAGCTTTCACTCCGTTTTCAAAGGTCATTGTCACCAATGCGTTACAGTCTCCCTTAAATTCGCCCCAAGCTGGACGCCAACTTTGCATATAAATCGTATCACATTTAGCCCCCGCTAAGTCTGCCAGAATATCTAAATGATGCACTGCTCCTTCCAACATCAGCGGATAATCAATTAAATGACGGAACTCTCCCCAACTACCAAATTTACGGCAATCACAAGTAAAACGAGTAACCAGGTAATCCAACGTTCCCCAACGCCCACTACGCAGCTGACCGCGAAGAGAAGTTTTATCCTGATCGTACCGATGGCTCATAGTCACTCCCATTTTCAGTCCCGCACGCCTTACCTTTTCGGCAATTCGGATAGAACCTTCTAATGTATCCGCAATCGGTTTTTCGGAGAGAATATGAAGATGATACTTAATTGCCAAATCAACAATTTCTTCATGATGCGCCGGGGTAACCACATTGATGCAAAAGTCCGCTTTGTTTTCCTTAAAAGCTGTTTCGGCATCCGTATAACATTTTTCATCCGGTAAATGTAGATATTTTTTCGCACATTCCAAAGCTTGGGGATTGAGATCAACAGCTGCAACTACCTCCAGCGTCCCGTCTTCGATATTAGGAGGGAGAAATTTCTCGCACCACCATTCACCCCATGTTCCAGTTCCAACTAATATTGCTTTATATGCCATAATGACTCCTCATTTCCATATTATTGGCAGCTTAAAGATTAGATTCTTCCTGCTGCCCATAAAATCCCACGGCGGACAATTTCGCGAAAATATTTATTTGAATAGGATGTATTACAATGCCCGGATTGATAACAGAAGACCTTAGATTTTTTATACTGTTTTGTCCAGGCAACTGTCGGAATATTTTTAGAATTATCAGTTGTCATTAAAACTTCTACTCCCGGCACATCAAAAACACCTTCCGACTCATAGGCCTCATCCACCATTGTAAAATCCGGTAATCCCTCCATAATGGGGTGTTCCTGCGCCGTAATATGAAAAGACATTGTTTCATCAAGATGATAGTCGTGGTATTTTACGGGATCAAGGCCCGTAATTTCCTTCCAAAGAGGCCATTGCTGAAAAGCAAGGATTGAATGATGCAACATAAAAATCCCCTGCTTTGTTTCACCAAGTTCACTCAGAGCATCCAGGGCCGCGCCCTCATACCATGGTCCATCATTTACAGGGGTATCTAGCCACATCGTATAAAAAACAAGCACATCATAACTTTCGCGTATTTCTTTTGAACTGCTGGTAAACTGTTCTAAGTGCTGAATGTAACAGTGAATTTCAGGAATCGCCTCAAACATTTCCTGAAACGGCTGAACTTCATAAGAGTGATGTCCGACTACTACTGCGACTTTAAGCGGTTGTTTTTCCATATTGATTCCTCCAATTAAAAATATTAAAAAGGGTTGTAAATCTTAAATAAAAACTTACGTATGTGCAAATAAAGATGCCAACCACTCCTGCTCTAAAAGTCTTCTGCTTTTTAGGGTAAACGATTTTTAAGATGATCCGGAAAACATTGAGCAATTATTATATTCATTATAACAATTCCTGAAATTCACGCAATAGAATTCTAAAAAATAACTGAAATCATGGGATAAAACAACAGATTACAGCTAAAAATTTACAGGATTTTATGATTTTAGCACTCTCCTATTTAGAGTGCTAAAATTAACATTTATTTAACAATCCATGCAATATCTGATAACAAACAACAACTAAAATAAAATTGTAAAGAAAAAAGAGATTGAAACTGAAAGGAAGGTGGTTGCAATGGGCTCTCTACCAGCTCGATCAGCCGTCTTTGAATTACAATAAAATCGAATAAAATAGGAGGAAATAATTATGTTTGATTTAATGCCGTTTGGACGTAGAAATGATTGGCTTCGTTCTTTGGAATCAATGGAGAAAGATATGTTAAGCGATTTTGGAGGCTCAATGAGTACTTTCCGGACTGATGTCTTGGATAAAGGAGATCGTTATGTGATTGAATCCGAACTTCCAGGATTTGAAAAAAAGGATATCAATATTGATATCGAAAATGGTTATCTGACTGTACGAGCCGAACATAAAGAAGAAACAGAAAAGAAGGAAGAAGGACGTTACCTAAGACGGGAACGTCACTATGGATCTTTTTCCAGAAGTTTTGACCTGAGCGATATTCAAGAAGATCAAATTAAAGCTTCTTATGATAACGGGTTGTTAACCTTAACACTACCTAAAAAAGCGCCCACTTCAAAGCCTACTTCCAGAAGAATCGAGCTTGAATAATTGGGGTTATTCGAAATAATCCACTTGAAAAAGTATTTTTTTGGATAGTAAAAAACTGCGGAGTTTTTAACTTCGCAGTTTTTTCATTTTCACTCTGTCTAAAACATGGTATACTGACAAAAAGGAGTGAACAATATGTCTATAATGGTGCAGTACCTTCATCACAGTGGGGTTTCAGTCAAAACCCATAATCATTTTCTGGTATTTGACTACGATGGCATTCCCAAAAACTACAGCCAACCTTTTAAAGAAAACAACACGATTGTTTTTGTCTCCCATCGTCACAACGATCACTTTACACCCGAAATTTTTTCCTGGAAAGATAAAAACCCATCTCTAGAAATTGTTCTATCTTCTGATGTTTCTCAGAAAAAAGGATGTCATTCCATCCATCCTGACAAAACACTAAAACTGGAAGAAACCAAAATCAGCACGCTTGAATCTACTGATGAAGGGGTTGCTTTTCTTGTCAAAACAGACGGAATTTCTATTTATCACGCAGGAGATCTAAACTGGTGGCACTGGAATGGTGAAAGTTCTGCTTATAATAAGGATATGGAACAACGTTACCGTCATGAAATAGAGAAAATGCGCGGTATGCAAATCGACTTTGCCTTTGTTCCGCTCGACCCAAGACTAGATGACGCTTATAAGCTTGGCCTCGATTTTTTTGCCAGAACTGTTGATGTAAAGACGATTTTTCCGATTCATCTATGGGAAAACTACGGTCTTATCAAAAAGCTAAAATCCGACCCGAACGCAAGAAATTATGCCAATCGAATCATGGAAATCTCCGCTCCTGGACAAATTTTTTCCTTTGACCGCTAATCAACAATTTCAATCCAGTATCCATCCGGGTCTTCAATAAAATACAGATCCATCTCCCGATTTTCATAGCAAATACAACCCATTTCGCTGTGAAGGGAATGAGCCTGTTTCTTATCTTTTACACGATAACAAATATGAAATTCCTTATCTCCAAGATTATAGGGCTCTTTACGATCACGCAACCAGGTGAGTTCAAGTTGAGCCTTTGTCTGCCCATCCTCTAAAAAGACAATGATAAACGAACCATCTGAAGCGTTTACTCGTCTTACTTCAGAAAGGCCCAACGCCTTCTGATAAAAATCCAAACTTTTCTCAAGGTCAAACACATTGAAATTTGTATGCAGATAACATGAAGTCATTATAAAATCAGTCCTTTCCCCTTATTTTATGGATAATAATTAATATATCATATTTTTTTATAATTGCCAATTTTCTTGTTG
>CAUABB010000041.1 GCA_958427155.1 uncultured Oscillospiraceae bacterium
GGAAAAAAGCGGCAGCAGAATAGAGGTTCTCTGCTTTGGAAAAGAAACGGCTTTGTTCCCTTATCCGCTAGGAACTGCACTGGACTTACTGGTAAATCTGGAGGTCAATGAATATGGTGGAAGAAAAGCTCCTTCGCTTAAAGCGGTGGAGATTCGCCCTACGGGGATTGATGATATCGCTCTGATACAGGATCAGTTTTGGGCAGACGAGCTTTGCTGTAGGAAAGACCGCTCAATTTTAAAAGGACATATGATATTATGCCGGGAAGATATTATTCCAATATACCGATTTTTTAGGAAAAAAGGATACTATCAGGGAGATCTGATGGTGTTGTATTTAAAATCTTTTTTCCATACAATAAGTTATGTTAAGTTTCGAACTGCACTGGAAGTGTTGCGAGAACTTGGGCTGATTAAGTTCTCAGAGATAGAGGGGATAGTAACAGTTGTCGAGAGCCCACAAAAAGTATCCCTTGCCTCTTCTAAGTTGTTCTGCTTTTTGCAAGAAGGGGAGAAAACTTCCTGAACAAAATTCTGGTGCCGAATGGATCAAGGAATTGGAGAATGTAAAATGTTGCTGCATAATTTAATTGATACAATCGATAAGAGTGAGAGGTCTTATGACAAAGATCAGATTGTAGAAGCATATAATTTTGCCAAGACAGCGCACGAAGGACAGTTGAGAGATTCAGGTGACCCTTATATTTCTCACCCCATTGCTGTTGCGTGTATCTTGGTAGAACTCGGCATGGATGAAGCAAGCATCTGTGCGGCTCTTCTTCATGATGTTGTAGAAGATACGCCGGTCACTAAAGAGGAGTTGACTGCAAAATTTGGAAAAGAGATTGCCAGTCTGGTTGACGGTGTTACAAAGCTTAGTAAAATTCCTCTTTCCACCAGAGAAGAACAGCAGGCGGAAAATGTACGGAAAATGCTTTTTGCCATGTCACAGGATATCCGGGTAATTATTATTAAACTGGCGGATCGTCTGCACAATATGAGAACTTTAAAGTTTCGTCCTCCCCAAAAGCAGAGAGATACAGCTCTTGAAACAATGGAAATCTACGCACCGATTGCTCATCGTCTTGGAATTCGGGCGGTAAAAGAGGAATTGGAAGATTTGGCGCTTCAGTTTCTTGATCCGGTTGCTTTAAAGGAAATTGAAGATACCCTCCAGCTGAAAGAGGCTAACCGAAAATTTTTTATCCCCAGTATTATAGAGAGAATTACCGATCGGCTGGAAGAGTATGATATGAAACCTCATATTGAAGGACGTGTCAAAAGCCTGTATGGAATCTACCGCAAAGTATATATGGCGGGAAGAGACTTCGATGAAGTGTATGATATTTATGCGGTACGGATTATTACCTCAACAGTGATAGAGTGCTATAATATTCTCGGTATTATGCATGATATGTTTACTCCAATTCCCAACCGTTTTAAAGATTATATTTCAACTCCGAAAGCGAATATGTATCAATCTCTTCATACCACGGTTTTAAGTAAAGAGGGAATTCCTTTTGAAATTCAGATCAGAACCTGGGATATGCATTATACAGCAGAATATGGAATCGCCGCACATTGGAAATACAAACTTGGAATTCAGGGAAAAGATAAGCAGGAAGAGCGTTTTGCCTGGATTCGTCGCCTGATTGAATCTCAGCAGGAAAATGAAAATCCGGAAGAAATTGTCTACAGCATTAAAACAGATCTCGGCGCAGAGGATGTTTTCGTTTTCACTCCGAAGGGCGATGTCAAAAGTCTGCCAGTGGGTTCAACTGTGATTGATTTTGCGTATGCAATCCATAGTGCGGTTGGAAATCGGATGACTGGTGCAAAGGTAGATGGACGAATTGTCCCGATTGATTATAAGGTTAAAACAGGTGATGTCGTTGACATCATTACCAGTAATTCTCCTAATCATGGACCAAATCGAGCCTGGCTCAATATTGTTAAAACTGGTGAAGCAAGGAATAAGATTCGGGCTTGGTTTAAAAAAGAAAAACGCACCGAAAATGTCGCCGAAGGGAAAAATGAGATCGAAAAAGAATTTAAGCGCAATCAGATTATCCTGCCTGAAAAGGAAATGGAGGAATTTCTTAGTTCCGTTGCAAAACGGTATCATTTTAACAGCCTGGAAGATTTTTATGCGGCGATTGGCTACGGAGGAATCCTTCTTTCCAAAATTATTGCTAGGATTAAGGATGATTATATAAAAAATTATAAGCCAAAGCCTGCAGAAACTGAATCGTTACCCCTTCCTGAAATTCCAAGAGCTTCCTATAAAGGGGGAAGCGGTGTGATTGTGGATGGGATTGAGAACTGTCTGGTAAAGTTTTCTCAGTGTTGCACCCCTCTTCCGGGAGATCCAATTATTGGGTTTATTACCCGTGGACATGGCGTGTCGATTCATAAACAGGACTGTGTCAATGTCCTTGCTTCTATGAAGAACGTGGAACAAAGGGAACGATGGATTCCTGTTCACTGGGCAGAAAAGGCTGAAACGCATTACCGTTGTACTTTAGATATTGTCGCTCACGACCGCAATGGCCTTCTTGCTGATGTTACAACTGAACTGGCAGGTTTTCGAGTTCCTGTTCATGAAGTAATTGCCCGTGAACTTAAAAACGGAAACGCCAATATTGTGGTGACAATTGGGATAGCTGGAGTGGATCAGCTAAAGAACATTATGCAGAAACTTTCTAAAATTAAAGATGTTATTTCGGTAGAACGTTCGGGAAAACAGTAATAATACCGGTGTTGGGGAGGCAGTTTGTGAAAGCAGTTTTACAAAGGGTTTTAAAAGCAGAAATTAAAATAGATGGTTGCCAAGGTGGTTCTATTGGCCCGGGATTGGTTGTTCTGCTTGGAATTATGCGGGGGGATACAAAGGCCCATGCAGATATTTTGGCAAAAAAGATCATGGAGCTTCGTATTTTTACCGATGCATGCGATAAAATGAATCTGTCGGTAAGCGATATAAAAGGCAGCCTTATGGTTGTTTCTAATTTTACACTGGGGGCTGATTGCAAAAAAGGGAGGAGGCCTTCTTTTGATCAGAGCGCCCCACCTTATGAAGCTGAGCCGCTTTATGATTATTTTGTTGCCCAGGTAAAAAGCTTTGGACGGCCGGTGGAGACAGGACGCTTTGGAGCGGATATGGAGGTTTCGTTGATAAATGATGGTCCAGTTACTGTGATTCTAGATACGAATATTTGGGATAAGGATAGAAATGAGGTTGTTTGATGCAGATTGTTTCTTTAACGGTAGGGCCAATGGAAGTTAACTGCTACCTTGTTTGGGAAAATCCGCAGGAGGCGGTTGTTATTGATCCAGGAGCACAACATGACAAAATCATTGAAGCGTTGGAAGAACGAAAGCTGATTCCTAAATCCATTCTGTTGACTCATGGCCATTTCGACCATATTGGGGCTGTTGCAGAGCTGAAAAGGAAATATCACACTGAGGTTATTATCGGTGCCGAAGATGAGGAAATGCTAGATGATCCGTTGAAAAATGCTGCCAGTCTTGCCGGAATACAGCTTCCTTCTGTATCTGCAACACGGGTTGTGTCAGAAGGAGATTTAATAGTATGCGGGGGACTCACCTTTGAAGTTCTGCATACGCCAGGGCATTCTAAAGGTTCTGTCGTATATTGTTGTGGGAACGCCTTGTTTTCGGGGGATACCCTGTTTGCGGGTTCTATGGGAAGAACTGATTTTTATGGAGGAGATGCTCGGAAAATAACGCAATCTCTTCAGCGTCTGGCCTGTTTGAAAGGAGATTATCGAGTTTTTCCGGGACATGGGCCTGAGACGACGCTTGAGCGGGAACGCTTTGCAAATCCTTTTTTAGGAGCTGACTATGACTCTTTATCTTAACGGACATCAGTATAAATATGAACTTGAACATTTGATTAAGATGTTTTTTCCATTGATCAAACTCGGAATTGTTTATAACGAAACCGAAGGAGATCCTAACGCAGTAGTTACGACATTGACCGAAAAGGAGACTGAATATCGACTGACAGTTACTGTGCGGTATGAAGGAAAATCATTTAGCCGAATGGCTGCCGTAAGCAGAGAATCCACCGATGTCTCCGCTGAATGTGAGCGGATGTTTGGAATTTGCCCAAGCTGGGGAATTCTCACGGGAATTCGGCCGGTTAAACTGGTTTCGCAGTATCTTAACAGTGGATGGGATGATGAACAGATTATCGCTTTGTTTGAGCGGCAGTATAAAGTCAAGTCTCCAAAAACAAGGCTTTTGCTTCAAACCGCGAAAGCAGAGCGTCAGGTTGTTCCTAAAGGTTCTCCGCGTGATTTTAGTCTTTACGTTGCAATTCCCTTTTGTCCGTCTCGCTGTAAGTACTGCTCGTTTGTATCCCACTCGGTTGAACAGGCAAAAAAGTTAATTCCGAATTATCTTCAAACACTCCGGCGGGAGATTCGGGAAACGGGAAAACTTGTGGCAGAACTTGGACTGAATTTGAAAACAGTTTATTTTGGCGGGGGAACGCCGACTGTTTTAAGTGCAGAGCAACTTACCGGACTTTTTGATGAGGTTTCCAGCTCTTTTGACCTGTCTGGTTGTGAGGAATATACGGTTGAAGCGGGAAGAGCAGATACAATTACAGAAGAAAAACTTTCTGCTATTAAAAGGGCAGGAGCCAATAGAATCAGCATCAATCCTCAAAGTTTTGAAGATCATGTTTTAAGGGAAATTGGGAGAAATCATACAGCAGAACAGGTCGTATCCTGTTATCAGATGGCTCGTAAATTTGGTTTTGAAAGTATCAATATGGATTTTATTGCGGGCTTGCAAGGGGATACTTTGGATGGTTTTAAGCGTACAATGGATATCGCGCTCTCTCTTTCTCCCGAAAATATTACAATTCATACGTTGTCAGTGAAGCGTTCTTCTGATCTTTATCAGGATGGGGAATCGGTTGCAATGCTTCGTGAAAATCCTACAGCTGCCATGACGGATTATTCTCAGTTGGTTTTAGAACAAGCTGGATATCACCCTTATTATTTATATCGGCAGAAAAATACCCTTCAAAATCTTGAAAATGTAGGATTTTGTAAACCAGGGCATGAGGGACTTTATAATATTTATATTATGGAGGAACTCCAGACCATTCTGGCTCTTGGGGCAGGAGCTGTTACCAAGTTGGTCGATTCTGAAAGTGGTTTAATCCGAAGAGTTTTTAACTATAAGTTTCCTTATGAATATATCGGACAATTTGACGAAATGCTCCGGAGAAAAGGGCAGGTGAGAGAATTTTATGATAGATAATGTTTATCCACAGCCAAAAAGATTCGATGTAGAAGACCTCAACTATCTCTGGAGGCAGGATGAGGCCGTTTTGATTGACAGAGCGGAGCAGGCATATGAAGAAGCAGTTCGTCAAACGGCGGAACAGTATCTGAAAAACCGAAAAAAGAAGGGAATGATTTTGATTTCCGGTCCTTCCGGTTCTGGGAAGACCACCTCAAGTTACCGGTTGACGGATGAATTAAAAAGTCGAGGGCTGAATCCTGTTGTATTGTCGCTGGATAATTTTTTTCGCCCAGCTGAAAAAATGCCGCGAAATAAGGATGGCAGTGTGCGGTATGACTCTGTACAGGCTCTAGATCTTTCACTTCTCAACCGTACTCTTTGGTCTTTGGTGTACCGCAGAAAAGCGGAAATACCTGTGTTCGATTTTGTTAAGTCTCGATCAGATGGAATAAAAATTTTACAGTTGGAATCGGACAGTGTCGTTTTGATAGAAGGAATTCATGCTTTAAATCCATTGGTAACTTATGGGCTCGACTATAATGATTTTTTTAAGGTTTGTATGGATGTAGACAGCGTTTTCTGCAATGGGGAAGATATCCTGCTTTCTTCACGCGAGGTGCGTTTTATCCGCCGTGCAATCAGGGATATGAAGCATCGCGGAGCTTCTCTTAAGGTTACATTTGAAATGTGGCCCGGTGTTTGTGAGGGAGAAGATTTGTATATCAAGCCATTTTATCCTTATGCGGATATGATGCTTAATACAGTGTATAGTTATGAACCTCTTCTTTATAAACCAATTATTCTCCCCATGCTTATGGATCTCTTGAAAAATAAAAATTGGAGTGAAAAAGCGGATCGGCTTTATCGGAAATTGTTACATTTTGAAGAAATTCGCCTTGAAAAAGTACCTCAAAAATCTCTATTGCAGGAGTTTGTCGGGTAGAAAAGGTTGAATTGTTCATGGAAACGGTTTATAATCATAAATTAAAATAGATAAATTTGATGTAAAGGAGTGCTGAAAATGGCTACATTTGATGATGTTGTTGACAAGGCAAAGGATATTGCCGAATGTGCGGGAAAAAAGGCTGAAAAAGTAGTTGAAGTTTCTAAATTAAAGCTACAGGTCTCTCAGATTAATTCTGAGGTAAGACATGCATATGAAAAGCTTGGAAGAGCAGTTTATAACATGAAAAAAGCAGATTACGAAGATGCTGGACTGATTGATTCGGTGACGGAAGAGATCGATGGGCTTTTCTCTGAAAAGGAAAAAATTGAATTAAAGATTGCATCTCTTAAGAATCAGGTTCTTTGTAGTACTTGTGGCGCTAAAAATTCTTCTGATGCAGTTTATTGCGTGAAGTGTGGATGCCGTCTTAACAGCGAAGAGGAGTAGATGATGGCATTGGAAGAGCGCGATTACCGTGAAGCTGCCGAGTTTGTCGGCGGCCAAATCCCTTTGGATGCTCAGATAGCTGTTGTTCTTGGTTCGGGGTTGGGGTGTTTTGCTGAACAACTGTCATCTACCGTAAGAGTTCCGTACAGACGAATTCCACACGCTCCCGCTGTTACTAATAGCTCTCATAAAGGAGAATTGATATACGGTGAACTTGTGGGTAAAAAGGTTATTGTGCTTTCTGGACGTGTTCATGCCTATGAAGGGTATTCGCTGAACGAAACGGCATTTTTTGTCAGGTTGCTTTTTTTGCTTGGGATAAAAACGTTGATTCTTACAAATGCTGCTGGCGGCATTTCCCCGGAACTTTCGATCGGAGATTTTCTTTGCCTTTCAGATCATCTTTATTTCTTTGATGACAGCCCTGTCCGGGGGCCTCATATGGCTTTGTTTGGAGAACGTTTTTTTGACATGTCCAATGCTTATGATAGGGAATTGCGTAAAATTGCTTTGGATGAAATGACGGCACAGGGATTGATTGCTCGTGAAGGTGTTTATGCGTACATGCCGGGACCGCAGTTTGAAACGCCTGCAGAAATCAAGGCGCTTCAGTTTTTAGGAGCGGATGCGGTAGGAATGTCCACTGTAGCGGAGACGATTGTCGCTGTGCAATGTGGAATAAAAGTTTTGGGACTTTCTTGTATTTCGAATTTGGCTGCGGGAATTTCTCAAACTCCTTTATCAGACCATGATGTAAACCAAGCCACTGCCATGCGTGCTGGCGTTTTTGAAAGGCTTTTATTGGGAATTCTTTCCCGTCTTTAGTGTATAACCGCCCGATGTTGTTAATACAAATTAGTATGACAACATCGGGCGGTTTTCCGCCTTAGGAGGCGGAGTATGAAAACAAACCGACAGAGTTTTATCCATGGTGCTGCAATTTTGGCGGTATCACTGGTTATTGTTAAAATTTTGGGATTGGTTTTTAAAATTCCGCTGACTAATATTTTGGGCGGAGTTGGCATGGGGTACTATAATACAGCTTTTATGCTGTTTTCTCCGGTCTTTTCCTTGGCGATTGGGGGACTGCCTGCTGCGGTGGCAAAAATGATCGCTGAAAGTGCCGCACGAGGATTTTATAAAGACGTCCGTAAGATCTTTCGAGTATCTATGGGCCTTTATTTTCTAACGGGGCTTGTGGGGACAGCTGTCATGATTTTTGCGGCAGATTTTTTTGTTCACACCGTTAAAAATCCAAATGCCTATTGGTGTGTAGTAGCAATCGCGCCAACAGTTTTTTTTGGCTGTCTCATCTCGGGTTATCGGGGATATTTTGAAGGCCTGTGTGATATGCGTCCCACTGCGGCTTCGCAAATTGTGGAAATGGTGTTTAAACTTGCGGCAGGATTGGGACTTGCAGTTTGGGTTATGTCCTATGCCCAGAAGGAGCTGGAAACAACTGGTGTGGTTTTTGGTACGGCGGTTCAAACCTCTAAAGAGGCAATAGCTGCTGCGTTACCATTTGCCGCTGCCGCTTCGATTGTAGGAATTAGTATCAGTAATATAGTTGGCGCACTCTATCTGGCGATTCGGTATCGACGAAATGATTCCATCACTGCCATTCAACGGAAAGCTTCCCCTCGTCCTGAAAGCGCACGGGTTCTTTTGAAACGGCTTCTAGCTATTTCATTTCCAATTTGCATCGGCGGTTTTGTGTTGAATATTACCTCGTTGATTGATTTGCTTTCGATGATGAACCGTCTTAATTTCTTAGTACGGGAACACAGCACGGAATTATTGCACGTACTAGAAGGAGCCGTCCCGGAAGGAATGGCACTGGTAGATCTTCCAAACTACCTTTACGGTTGTTATACAGGGCTTGCAGTTTCGGTTTTTGGTATTATTCCAGCGATTGCCGGAGTGTTTGCCAAAAGTGCCCTGCCTAATATCGCTTCAAGTTGGGCAAGAGGGAATCGAGATTATACGCGTAGAAATATTGAACTAGTGATCAGAATTACAGCGCTTATTACTGTGCCGTCTGGAATCGGGATATCGGTTTTGGCTCATCCGATTTTATCTATTTTATTTTCTTCCAGGTCAGAAGAGGTGAATATTGCAGCCCCTGTTTTGGCAATCATGGGAATAGGAGTAATTTTTCAGGCGGGTTCTGTACTCCTTTTCAGTATTCTGCAAGCTCTTGGATATGCTAAGCTTCCGGTTCGTCATATGGCGCTGGGTGGGGCCGTTAAAATTGTGCTTAATATGCTCTTAATTTCTCTTCCATCCCTCCATGTCAATGGGGCAGCATTTTCAACGGCGCTCTGTTATCTTTTGATTTTCTTTATGGAGTTTTCAGCGCTTTCTAGGATTACCGGGATGAAGTTCAGAGTTTCCAATATTTTCCTGAAGCCTATTTTTGCTGGATGCCTTTGTGGAATTGTGGCAAAAACCGCCTACGAACTTCTTCTGCACTTTTGCGCAAAAGGCCTTGCAGTTGCTTTAGCAGTGGGAATTGCGGCTGTTTTATATATGGTTGCAGCTGTTTGTATCAAGGCGGTGGATAAAAATGATTTTGCTATGATTCCAAAAGGGGAAAAAGTGGCAAAAGGGCTTGAAAAAATGAAATTGATGCGGTAATATAAGTACATGAGTTTTCAGGCAGTAGAAAGATGGTGGTTGATATGAATTTTGAGTTTAAAAAAAACTACCGAATTGACGACCTGCTGACTATTATGAAAATTCTTCGCGGGGAAAATGGTTGTCCGTGGGACAAGGAGCAAACGCATCAGAGTATCCGCCGTAATTTTATTGAGGAAACCTATGAGGTTGCTGAAGCAATTGATACAGAAGATGTTCAGTTGCTTCAGGAGGAACTTGGGGATGTTCTTCTTCAGGTGGTATTTCATACGCAGATGGAAGAAGAACGTGGTTTCTTTTCGTTTGATGATGTTTGTGACGGTATTTGTAAAAAGCTGATTCTCCGCCATCCTCATATATTTGGGGATGTTAAAGCGGATACCGCGGAAGAAGTTCTAAAAAATTGGGATGAAATTAAGAAGCAGGAAAAAGGGCAGAAAACCCAAAGTGATGCGGTTCTTTCGGTTCCCAAAACTTTGCCCGCCCTCATGCGTGCTGCAAAAGTCCAACAGCGCGCGGCCAAGACCGGATTCGATTATTCAGAATTATCAGATGCAATGTGTGATCTGGATTCTGAGCTTGTAGAACTGAAAGAAGCTGTAACACAAGGAAAACAGGAGAACATTGACGAGGAATTTGGAGACCTTCTTTTCAGTTGTGTTAATATTTCTAGGTTTCTTCACTTGGATGCTG
>CAUABB010000042.1 GCA_958427155.1 uncultured Oscillospiraceae bacterium
ATTTTCTTTATCCCTGTTGATAGGGAATATATGCACTGGGTCCATCTCCTAAGCGGTAGGCCGGAGGTTCAAATCCTCTTAGCGACGCCAGACGGAGTCTGGACGTGTTTTGCGTTCGGGCTCCTTTTTTTGCTTAAAAGGTGTACGCGTTATAAATAGCATTCTCTTTGTCCCCTCCTAACAATACACAACGTTGAATCCGATTTTAGAAGTTGGATTCAACGTCATTTTTAAATCTGGAAGTTAATGTACAGAGGCTGAAACATGAGGTGTTTTTCAGATACTGTTCTATAAGTCTTCTGAATTTGTATCGACAGTTGGATTTATTTATAAAAAATTAGTACCAATAGAGTCTTTTCAATCTTTTAATTTTTGTCTGAAGTTTGTATGTTCTGATTTAATATGTGCAATTAACTCTGTCAGAAAATGGATTGTAGCCAGCTTAAAGGGTGGATTGCGTTTGTATCTTCCACATGATATAATATTTTCGATATGTGATATGTTGTGCCAACTTGAATAAAAGAACTTGGCAAATTTGAGATAGCAGCGTATAAAAATCTGAGCTTTGAAAAAGGTGTAAAAGGAGGAAAAAGATGTCAGAGAATCGAACCAAATTTTCGGAACGTGATGTAAAACAGTCTTCTTTCTCCGATTTTTATGTATGGAATGGATATACTTATACACCCGGAATGGGATTTGTTTCCGATGATCCGGCGGCGATGCAACGGCGCCAGCTTCGATATGTTGCAGGGCGTATAGGGATTGCTATGGTTTTTTATATTCTGCTTTCTGTTTTTGTCACTCTTCCGGTCGTTTTAATGTATGCGGCAATGGGGCTTCCGGTCAGTGTCAATTTTGAGACGATGAAAGTTTATGGCACGCAGTTCATGCTGCAGATTGTCAATTTGACATCGATGTTGATTAAACTTGGAATTCCGACCCTTTTTTTAGCAGGAGCTTTTAAACATTTGATTAAAATTAAAGATTCATTTGTTTGGCCATCTTTTAGAACCCTTTCCTTAGCTCTTCCAATGGTACTGGCTGGTTCCGTATTGGGAGCTTTTGTGGCCCAGATTTTCCAAAAAGGTATGGCTTTTGCGGGGTATTATATTTCTGTTCCCGCCTATTCAGTTCCAGATGATCCGTTTGGATTTATTTTTAGCTTGCTTTTGTTAACAGTGTTTCCTGCGTTGCTAGAAGAGCTTCTGTTTCGTGGCTTAATTCTTCAAGGCCTTCGCTGTTTCGGTGATGGAATTGCGTTGCTGGTTTCTTCAATTTTATTTGCACTTGCTCATTTTAATTTGATGCAGAGTATAAATGCATTGTTAATGGGGTTGTTGATCGGGTATTTTGTTTTGCGTAGTCGGTCGGTTTGGACCGGTGTTATTCTGCACTTTGCGGTGAATCTTCTTTCTTTTTTGGAAATATTTTTGTTTCGCACCGCATTTCCAGGCCACTCTGAATTTGTGGAAAATTTTGTTTGTCTAATTTTACTGCTGGGAGGCTTGATTTCCTTTGTTTTTTTTGTCCGTCGGGAACCTACCGCTTTTTCTATCCCTTTGTTAACTCCCAATTTTTTATCTTCTTCAAAACGGCTTAGTCTTTGCCTGTTTAATTCCGGAATGCTTTTGGCATTTTTGATGTTCTTTTTTTGGGGGATTCAAACCTGGATTTAAAAATCCCCCGCGTACTGACTTTGTCAACTGTTTCATCTGAGTGCTAAGAAATAGGATATTTGAAAATTTGCAAAAAGTGAGAAAATTTGCTGAAAGGGATATAAAATGACTCTTGAAGAAAAAATGATGCGTTTAGCGTTAGAGGAAGCACAATTCGCGGCAGAGGCGGGAGAGGTACCGATTGGAGCTGTAATTGCAAAAGGAGAAGAGGTAATTGCAAAGGCTCATAATCTTAGAGAGACCAATAAAAATGCTCTGTGTCACGCGGAGATAGTTGCGATTGACCGTGCCTGTAAGGCGCTTGGGGGGTGGCGGTTACAGGAGTGTGATCTTTATGTAACTCTTGAACCATGCCCAATGTGTGCTGGTGCTATTATTAATGCGCGAATTCGGCGGGTTGTTTATGCCGCTGCAGACGCTAAAGCTGGTGCGTGCGGTTCTCTTATTAATCTGTTTGCTTGTAATTTTAACCATCGGCCATTGTTGGTGTCCGGTGTTTTGGAAGAGGATGGAACAGAAATTCTTCAGTCGTTTTTTAAAAAATTAAGAAAACGGTCATAACTGCTGTCATGATTATTCATACAAGCCTTTAAATTCATTGTTATAATAAAATCGCAGAAATGATTTATTTCTGTTTACCCTCTCCTTTATTATTTTATTGATTTGATCTGATTTTTGACGGGCGTGGCCCGTCCATTTTTTTGTCTCGAAAAATTGTTGAAAACCTTGTGGAAAGAGTTGAAAGCTCGTTTACTTTACCCAAATATTACAAAAAGTAATTAGTCCTTGTCAGCTTAATTTAGCTTTTCTATTGTTTTGGTACCGGAAATATAGTATGATAAAAAAGGTCTAGTTTTATGGTTCTGAGCGCAGAAATGTCTGTATGAGGGTACAGTTGAGGCCTTGTTTTTTTGCGTATCGAATGGTTGAAGCTGTGCCGCCTTCTGAAAGTTCGTTGTAAACTGCAATCAGATGAGAGGACTGGTTGACCATATAGCGGTTGCGTTGAGCGAAACAAAAGGGAGTATAATTTTCTTGTAAAATTAAGACTTGATCGCATTTTTGCAGAATAGAATCATATCTTCTTTGCCAGTAAACAGATTGGTGAAGACGTTGTTGACGATATGGGATTGCTGCTGCAAGCTCGATATCTGTTATTGTTTTTTTAGCAGTAAGGACCGCTTCGGCTGCAATTAGATCGATCCCACGTGCCATTCCGGTAAAAAATAGACGATAACCTTCTAAAGTTGCCAATTGTATAACAGTTTTAAAAAGTTCGTTTTTGATTCTTAGAAGTTCTGGATGACTCTCGTCCCATCTTAACATCAATTTTTCGGGTCTTGGACCAGTAAAACAGGCAGTTTCAGCTTTCATTGCTACCCCTCGCATGTTCATAATTTAGAAATATATAATTTTGGATTTGCTTTATATTTTGGAATTATATATTAAAATTATGTATAAACTATGAATAATATGTCGATCTTTTTATAATTTAGGAGGATTTTATGCAAAGTTTTATGAAGCGGTGTTGGGCGCATATTAATTTGGATCATTTAAAACAAAATTTAAATCATATCCGAAGTCTCTTACCTCCTGAAACAGAAATAATGGCGGTTGTAAAAGCGAATGCGTATGGACACGGAGATGGGGTAATCGCGAGGGAACTGCAAAAGGATGGAGTTCATTGGTTTTGCGTTTCTAATATTGACGAGGCGATTTCTCTTCGAAAAAGTGGAATTAAAGGAAATATTTTAATCTTGGGAACAACTCCGGTTGAACTTGCAGATCTGTTGCTTCAATATCGTTTGATTCAAACGGTCTATTCTTTGGAGTATGCTGATCAACTTAACCGAGAGTTACAAAAACACAATGGCGTGCTGGAGTGTCATTTAAAGATTGATACAGGAATGGGAAGAATTGGTTTTGTACATCATGACGGTTGTGATGCCTTAAAAGAAATTCTTTCAGTTTGTCAAATGCCCGATTTAATGGTTACTGGAATTTTTACCCATTATGCGGTTGCGGATGAGACAACCCCGGATTCGCTTTCTTATACGGAAAAGCAGCTGTCGTCTTTCCGTGATATTCTTCAAAAGATGGAACAGGCCGGTTTAAAAATGAAAACGGTTCATACCAAAAACAGCGCCGGAATTGAGCGACTTCATCAAGAACACTACGGCTATGTTAGAGCGGGTATCATTCTCTATGGCCTTAATCCGAGCAAAGATGTAATTGATTTTGAAATTAAACCAGTCATGGAGCTTAAATCTGTTGTTTCAATGGTAAAACGGGTTTCACCTGGGACTTCGATTAGCTATGGAAGAAAATTTGTTTCTGATCGTGAAATGACAGTTGCAACGGTACCAGTGGGATATGCGGACGGTTTTTCCCGCTCCCTTTCAGGAAGAGCAGAATTTTTAGTCCGAGGAAAACGTGCCCGTGTAATAGGAACGGTTTGTATGGATCAGTTGATGCTTGATGTCAGTGAGATTCCCGGTGTACAGATGGGGGATGAGGTGACGATTTTTGGACGCGATGGAGATGAAGTAGTCAGTGCAGCGGACCTTGCGGAAATGGCCGGAACAATTTCATATGAAATCGTCTGTGCAGTCGGACATCGTGTTCCTCGCGTTTATTATAAAAACGGTCAGGTCATAGACGTGGTCAATTACCTTTATGACGATGAAGCATAATACTTCCGGAATAGAATTTGTTCCGGCCAAGACGATAGTGATAAAAAACAAAAATACGTCGTGGTTTGGCGGAGAGTATAACATGAACCTCTACCGGGGATGCTGCCATGGTTGTATTTACTGTGACAGCCGCAGTGAATGTTACGGAATAGAGGAATTTGACCGGGTCCGGGTAAAAGAAAACGCGTTGGAGATCTTACGTGATGAGTTGCGAAGAAAGATCAAAACCGGCGTGATTTTGACCGGCGCGATGTCTGACCCTTATAATCCTTTCGAGCGGAAGCTTGAGTTGACCCGTCATGCTTTAGAATTGGTTAGTGCGTATGAGTTTGGAATTGGCATAGCGACCAAAAGTGAACTGATTTTGAGAGACATTGACTTATTCCGGGAAATAAAAGAGCATTCTCCGGTTTTATTAAAAATTACAATTACGACTGCCGATGATCATCTGAGCAGATTGATTGAACCCGGGGTTCCTCCCTCGTCCAGACGTTTTGAAGTAATCCGTGAACTTACAGACGCCGGTTTGTTTGCGGGTATTTTAATGATGCCAGTCCTTCCGTTTTTAGAGGACAACCTTGAAAATGTGCTGGAGATTGTGAAGAAAGCCTCCCAATGCGGAGCGAGGTTTATCTATCCCGCTTTTGGTGTTACCTTGAGACAAAATCAGAGAGAGTATTATTTTAAAAGGTTGGATCAGCTGTTTCCGGGTTTGTCAGGGCGGTATCAAGATCGTTTCGGGATGAATTATGAATGCCGAAGCCCAAACGCTAAATTGCTTTGGAGCGCTTTTTCAAAAGCCTGTGATGAGTGCGGAATTCTTTACAAAATGCCTGATATTGTGCGGGCTTATAAATTGGGTTATGAAAGTTTACAGATGAGGCTTTTTTAATGGGCTTAAGCAGGAAGAAGAGAAAAACAAGATGGAGAAAACAATTGATATCCGGGTGGCAAGTACTGATGATGCTTCAGAAATATTGGATATTTACGCACCCTATGTCCGGAAAACGGCAATCACTTTTGAGTATGATGTACCGGAGCTAGAGGAGTTTAAAAAAAGAATCGAAAACACCCTGATAAAATATCCTTACCTTGTCGCGGAAGAACAGGGAAAAATTTTGGGGTATGCTTATACAGGTGCTTTTTCCGGCAGAGCGGCTTATGGTTGGTCCGCAGCGACGACGATTTATTTAAAAGAAGATCGTAGAAAAACAGGAATTGGAAAAAGATTATATAGAGCATTAGAAGAGGTCTCAAAAGCTCAGAATCTTTTGAATTTGAATGCTTGTATTGCGTATCCTGAAACGGAAGATGAGTATTTAACTAGAAACAGCGTACAGTTTCATGAGCATTTGGGATATAGGATTGTTGGAGAGTTTTATCAATGCGGATATAAGTTTGGAAGATGGTACAATATGGTCTGGATGGAAAAGATAATTGGGCCGCACAACGATTCTCCTTTGCCGGTAGTACGGTTTCCTGATTTAAAACCTGATATTTTGAGAAAGCTTGGAGTAGAACCTTCTCTTTGTGAAAACGCTGAGAAAAGGCAGTTCAAAATCGATAAGAATCTGAAAAAATAAAAGAGAAAGGACGAAAACGTCCTCTCTCTCTTTTATTTTTAAAGACAGATATCTTGAAAGAGTTGTTTATTTTGCTGCGGGACGTTTTTTGGCCTTATCGGCCTCCGCGGCGTTTTTCCGTGCCTCTTCTTTGTTTAACCGCATTTCTTCAATACTTTTTTCTTTTAAACGGATTCCATGGTACGGCCTTGGGGGGATTTTTCCAGGTGCATTGAAACGCGTTTTAGCGCGTTCAATTTCTTCCTGATACTGCGGCAGCCATTCCGCTTCCTCAATCAGCATCTCGTCTGTCATCTGGAAAATTTCAGCTGGGGTGCAGACCGCGCCGGTCAGAGGGTCCATCAGCATTGCCTGACGCAGCAGAGTAATATCTCCCTTGACCGCGGCTTCCACCGCAAGCCGCTGAACCCAGACGCTTTGGGAACAGATGGCCGCGCATCCAAGGGGAAGATCTCCGACTTTGGGGATATTGATCCCGTTGCGATCTACATAACCGGGCACCTCAACCACACATTCGTCCGGTAGATTTGTGATGCAGCCGTTATTCATGACGTTAAAATGTCCCCGGTAGATCCGGCCGGTCTCCAGTCCTTCAATAATGTATGAACCGTGTTCGTTGCTTCGGTTTTCCGGAGTGAACTGGAAAGCGGGTTCTTTCATCCAGTTCGGGAAGTCTTCCTCAAACCAGTTCCGTCCCTCACGGCAGACGCGGAGATAACCGCCGGTTTCCCCGTTAATCCAAATTCCAAGGTCAATCCAATCCTTCAGCTCATCGGGACGTTTACGATACCAAGAGAGATATTCAGAAAGATGACCGTTGGATTCTGTGGAATAGTATCCGAAATTTTTTAAGATATCAATCCGCACCTTTTCGGTTTTGGAGAGTTCTTCATTTGCCAGGTAAGCGGGCAGGATTTTAGGAAGCAGATCTTCTCCGTTGTGCTTGACGGAGATATACCAAGTCTGATGATTAAGACCGGCGCAGATAATATCGACTTCTTCCGGTTTGTAGCCGAGCGCTTCAGCAATCTGTTTATGGCCGCCCTGTACCCCGTGGCAAAGCCCGAGTGTTTTAACTTTTCCGTATTTGTTGGCGGCCCAGGTCAGCATAGCATTCGGATTTGCGTAATTTAAAAGAAGTGCTCCCGGCTCTGCGACTTCACGGATATCTTTACACATATCAAGCATAACGGCAATTCCCCGCTGCCCATACATAATGCCGCCTGCGCACAGAGTATCTCCAACGCATTGATCAACACCGTATTTTAATGGGATTTCCACATCTTTTTCGAATGCTTCCAGCATTCCGATCCGGAAGCAGGAAATGATGTATCGTGCCCCTTTCAGTGCTTCACGTCGGTTAAGGGTTGCGTGAATTTTAATTGGAATTCCATTTTCCTCTAGATCGCGCTGGCAAAGTTTGGTGACCATTTCTAGATTATGAGCGTTGATATCCATGAAAGACACTTCGATATTGCGAAATTCGGGAACAGTCATAAGGTCTGAAAAAAGTTTGCGGGTAAACCCAACACTTCCCGCACCGATAACCGCCAATTTAAAAGACATTGCTCATTCCTCCCTGATTCGGATCATTTTATAGCTTTTATTTTACAGAGCGGCTTCCTTGCGGAAGGAAAGAATTAGAAAGGACTTTGACAAAATGTAAGGTTTTGTGCTATTGTTTTTGAAGAGAAGAGGGGGAGAATGTCTTGAATCTTCAAAGCTTAGATCCGAAAAACCGGGAATCGATCTGGATGGAAGTGCGACGTTATTATGCGATTAATCATGCTTTTTATGATATGGAACCGCACACTCACTCAGAACTTGAAGTGATGTATGCGGCCGATGGAGCTTGTGTGGTTTGGGTGCGCGGGTCTGACGGTTGGGAAGAGCACTGCCTGAAAGAAGGGGAGTATATCTTTTTGGACGGAGAAGTTCCGCACCGTCTTGCGGTTGCGCGCGAATCTCCCTGTCGGGTATTGAATTTGGAATTAGCTCTTATTCCGGCGAAACTGCCTTTTTCTTTTCAGCTGCTTTGTGGCTCAGATCCTTTTGCCGCTTTTTTGGATCGGCCACGGGCTTTTTTTACGGGAAGTGATACGGCAGGAACCCTTCATCAACAAATTGTCCGTTTGCAAAGACTGCTGTATGGACGGGGAAGTTCTTTGGAGTGCGATCTTCAGCTTGCGTCGTTTTTCCTTGAGATGGCAGGGCAGAATTTACGCAGCCGTAAAACGACGGGAGGATTTATCTGGGTGAAGCGTGCTGTTTCGTATTTGGAGGAAAATTATGATCGCGAAATTACGGTGGAAAGTGTCTCATCCGCCGTGGGTGTTTCCAGAGCGTATTTGCAGCGTCTTTTCAAGGAGGAAATAGGGCAGTCCATTTTGGACTGGATTCTTTCTAAAAGGATTGATAAGGCGAAATATTTGCTGGAAACCAGCACTCTTCCAATTATTGATATTGCGGTGGGCGTTGGATTTAATAATCGCCAGCATTTTTCCCAAATGTTTCGAAAGCTTGTAGGTTGCCCGCCTTCGGTATATCGAAAGCACAGAGGAAATGACCGAATGCGGGAAGGATTTGAGAATATTTAAAATTCCTTCCTTTTTGGAGAGATGATGTGTTATAATATTTATGTTTTGTTGATGATATAATGTTAAAACCAAATCCTTTAATGGATCAGATGGAGGATGTTTTCATGAAACTGATGGTCGCGTCCGATATTCACGGATCAGCTTATTACTGTAAAAAAATGATTGATGCCTATCATCGTGAAGGAGCGGATAAGCTTCTTTTGCTGGGAGATCTTTTGTATCATGGCCCTCGGAATAACATACCGGAAGGATATGATCCGAAAGAGGTCAGCGCGCAGCTAAACGCTGTGAAGGGTGAGATTCTTTGCGTCAGAGGAAATTGTGATTCGGAAGTGGATCAGATGATGCTGGATTTTCCAATTATGGCGGAATATTGTATTTTGTATCTCGGAAATCGGATGATATTCGCGACCCATGGCCATCATTTCAACGAGGAAATTCCGCCTAAGCTGAAAAAAGGGGATATTCTGCTAAATGGGCATTTTCATGTGCCAAAATGTATGGAACATGAAGATTTTGTTTATATGAATCCGGGCTCTGTATCCATTCCCAAAGAAGATAGTCCCCGCGGTTATATGATTATTGACGAGCAGTCTTTTGACTGGAAAAGTCTGGACGGTGAATGTTTCCTAAACTTTAAATATTGATTTACTGGTCAGCGGCGAATTTAGTTTAACGGCCATTGACGCTTGAGAAAAATAAAAAGCCCGCGATATCTAAACGATATCGCGGGCTTTTTTATAATAGGCTTAACCAATATGACAATTAAGCGTTAGCTTTGATTGCAGCCTGTGCAGCGGCAAGACGAGCAATCGGTACACGGAACGGTGAGCAGGAAACATAAGTTAACCCTGCGTTATGGCAGAACTCAACAGAAGACGGATCACCGCCATGTTCACCGCAGATACCAAGTTTGATATCCGGACGGGTCTGCTTACCGAGGTCAGCAGCCATCTTGACCAGTTTTCCAACGCCTTTCTGATCCAGTTTTGCAAACGGATCATTCTCGTAAATCTTCTTGTCGTAGTAAGCGCCAAGGAATTTACCAGCGTCATCACGGCTGAAGCCGAAGGTCATCTGGGTCAGGTCGTTGGTACCGAAGCTGAAGAACTCTGCTTCTTTGGCAATCT
>CAUABB010000043.1 GCA_958427155.1 uncultured Oscillospiraceae bacterium
ATCAAAAATGTGTTACCCGATTATTATATAAAAAGTTGGATATCCTCATCTGATTAGGTTTAAATCAGGTTCCCGACAGAAGATGTTCCACAAAAATTTTCAGTCCAATTCCTACTAAAATAAGACCTCCTACAAATTCCGCTTTATCTGCAAGTTTTTCGCCAACTTTATGTGCTATTGCGATTGCAAGCAGACAGATCAGAAAAGTGGTAGACATAATAATCAAAGAAGAAGTATAAATATTGGTATCCAACGCAGAAAAGCTGATTCCTACCGCCAGAGCATCAATACTGGTGGCTACTGCCTGTAAAACAACCAGTTTAACAGTCAGCTTGAAGTTAGTTTCACATTCTTCTTCCTTTTTCCAGCTGCGAATTGCCTCGTAAATCATTTTGCCACCGATGAACAAAAGAAGAAGAAGTGCGATCCAATGATCATAACTCATGATGTAGTTTTGAAAAAGCGAAGCTCCAAAATAACCAATTAACGGCATTAGACATTGAAACAAGGCAAAAGAGCCCGCCATTAAAAATACATCTCGGCTGGTAATTTTTTTTAGGCAGAGAGAATTTGAGATTGATACTGCTGTAGCATCCATTGAAAGACCAATAGCTACTAATAAGATTTCCCAGACATTCATAATTTGTTCAGTCCTTTTCCAGTTGTGATTAAATTCTAGTATCCAGCAGAACACTGTATTTGGCACGAAATTCTTCAAAGCGTCCTTCTTCTAGTGCCACACGTATTTTTTCCATCAATGTATTATAAAAATAGAGATTATGCATAACAGCAAGCCTCATGGCTAACATTTCATTGGCCTTAAACAGATGGCGTATATAAGCACGCGAATGTTTTTGGCAGGTTGGGCAGCCACATTCTTCATCAACGGGAAGAAGATCTTCCGCGTATTTAGCATTCATTAGGTTGCGAATACCTTTCCATGTGTTAAGGTGAGCATGACGGGCATTTCTGCTGGGCATAACACAATCAAAAAGGTCTATCCCTCGCGCCACCGCTTCTATAATATTTCCTGGAGTTCCTACCCCCATAAGATAACGCGGTTTATTTTCCGGCATATAAGGTTCCACAGTCTCGATAATATGATACATCGTTTCAGCAGGCTCTCCAACCGCCAATCCACCGATTGCATAACCATCCAAATTTAGTTGTGCAATCTGTTTCATATGTTCAACCCTCAAATCGTCATAAATACATCCTTGATTAATCCCAAACAGCATTTGCCTAGGATTAACAGTGTCAGACAGACTATTAAGACGTTCTATTTCATTTTTACACCGAATAAGCCAGCGCGTCGTCCGTTCACAGGACTGACGAGAATACTCGTGGGTAGATGGATTTTCTACACATTCGTCAAACGCCATCGCGATAGTGGAACCAAGATTTGACTGGATTCTCATACTTTCCTCTGGTCCCATAAAAATTTTTCTTCCGTCCACATGAGAAGAAAAGGTTACTCCTTCTTCCTTAATTGTACGAAGTTTCGCCAGTGAAAAGACCTGAAACCCACCGCTGTCTGTCAAAATTGGCCCATCCCATCCCATAAACTTATGAAGACCGCCCAGCCTTCGAATTAACTCATCACCAGGTCTGATATGAAGATGGTAGGTATTACAAAGTTCTACCTGACACTTAATCTCTTTTAAATCATATGATGAAATACCCCCTTTAATAGCCGCGGCGGTTCCCACGTTCATAAAAGCAGGAGTTTGAACCGTTCCATGAACTGTAAAAAAAGCTCCACGGCGAGCCATTCCATCTTTTCGCAAAAGCTGATACATGTTATTCCCCTTTAGAAAAATTATAAAATCATCATAGCATCTCCGAAGCTGAAAAAACGGTATCTTTCTTTCACAGCAATCTGATAGGCTTCCATAGTCTTTTCATATCCTAAAAAAGCAGAAACCAGCATAATCAGCGTACTTTCCGGCAGATGAAAATTGGTAATCAGACCATCAATACATTTAAACTGATAACCTGGGTAGATAAAAATATCGGTTGAGTTACTGCAGGCACGTGCTTCTCCATAAAGTGAAAAAACACTTTCCAGAGTACGACAGCTGGTTGTTCCCACCGCAATAACCCGACCGCCTTCCTTTTTGGTACGGTTAATTAAATCAGCTGTTTTCTGAGATATCATATAGAACTCACTGTGCATTTTATGATCGGTAATTTCATCGGCTTTGACTGGCCGGAAAGTGCCAAGTCCTACATGAAGCGTAACGCGAGCAATTTTTGTCCCTTTCTCTTCAATTTTTTTCATCAGCTCGGGTGTAAAGTGAAGACCAGCGGTAGGGGCTGCAGCAGAGCCGTTTATCTCAGAATAGACAGTCTGATAACGTTCTTTATCCTTTAGTTCTTCTGTAATATAAGGGGGAAGAGGCATCTGACCAATTTGATCCAAAACCTGAAAAATTGGTTCTTCACAATACATTCGAACCAAGCGTTTTCCATCATCTAAAATTTTCAGAACCTCAGCCTTCAAAAGCCCATTCCCAAAGGCAAAAATAGAACCTGGTTTTGCTTTTTTAGCCGGTTTGCAAATAATTTCCCACTCATTATTTGATTTCTGCTCAAGCAGTAAAAACTCAATTGCTCCTCCGGTGTTTTCCTTAATACCATAAAGACGCGCAGGAATAACACGAGAATCATTGACTACCAGCAAGTCTCCCGGGAGAAGATCGTCCACTATATCACGAAATATTTTATGAGTTATAGCGCCTGAATTACGGTCAACCCGCATCAGACGAGAACTGTCTCGCGGTTCCAGCGGCGTTTGAGCAATCAGCTCATCAGGAAGGTCATAATAAAAGTCACTTCGTTTCATAAAAACCCCTTTTTGTCTTTTTAGAAATCAGAAAATGATTGACACCCTACATTCAAAATGTTATGATGTTAACGAAAGAAAATAAGTTGATAGAGGTGCGGATTTAAAAAGTCACTTTGTACAAGAACAACCCGGTTCGCTTGCAGTACAAAGCAAAAGGTAAATCTGCCGAAGAAGCTGAAACCGGGTCTATTTTAGCTTTTGGGTGCATTCCTGAACAAGGCTGCAACTGTCATCATAATCGTATGATGGAGTGCTATCGCGTTTTAAACGTCAATGCTTCTATTATATTGTATTATGAACCGGTTTTCAACTGGTTTTTTTTATATGTAAATCCTTGCGTGCTTTAGGTTTACATAAAAAGAAGAAAGGGTTGTATTTAGTATGAAATCGTATAATGTCGGAATTATCGGAGGAACGGGAATGGTAGGACAGCGGTTTGCCACTTTGCTTGAAAATCATCCGTGGTTCCACGTTAAAGTAATCGCCGCGTCTTCGCGTTCTGCTGGGCAGCGTTATGAAGATGCTGTTAAAGGACGTTGGGCAATGTCTGTTCCAATTCCTGAAAATATGAAGAACTTAATTGTTATGGATGCCGGAAAAGATATTGAAAAAATTGCCTCAATGGTTGATTTCGTTTTTTGTGCTGTTGACATGAAAAAGGATGAAATCAAAAAGTTAGAAGAGGCTTATGCCAAAGCGGAATGCCCGGTTGTTTCAAACAATTCTGCTCACCGGGGGACGCCAGATGTCCCGATGGTAGTTCCGGAAATTAATCCGGAGCACATTGAGGTTATTGAAGCGCAACGTAAGCGCCTTGGAACAAAACGCGGCTTTATTGCGGTTAAGTCAAATTGTTCGATTCAAAGCTATGTTCCTGCACTTTCTCCATTGCGTGATTTTGAGATCACAAAAGTACTGGCCTGTACATATCAAGCGATCTCTGGTGCAGGAAAGACTTTTGAAACATGGCCGGAAATGGTGGATAATTTGATTCCGTATATAGGCGGGGAAGAGGAAAAAAGTGAGCAGGAGCCCCTAAAGGTATGGGGTAAGGTGGTCGACGGTAAAATTGTAAATACCGTTTCGCCACAAATTACAACACAATGTCTGCGGGTTCCGGTTTCTGATGGTCACATGGCAGCTGTTTTCGCTTCTTTTGAAAAGAAGCCATCGCTTGAAGAAATTAAGAAACGTTGGAAAGAATATAAAGGTGTTCCACAGGAGCTTAATCTTCCTTCGGCCCCAAAACAATTTCTCCATTATTTTGAAGAAGACAATATGCCTCAGACAAAGCTCCACCGTAATCTTGAAAATGGGATGGCGGTTAGTATTGGACGCTTGCGCCCGGATTCACAGTATGATATTAAATTTGTCTGTCTGTCCCATAATACTTTGAGGGGGGCGGCAGGAGGAGCTGTTCTAATGGCTGAATTGTTAGCAGCTAAGGGATATATGGACTAAATTTTAGAAGGATTAAAAACTTTCTCAATTTTGCAGGGGCTAAAATAAATGAACCTTTATTATGGAACCCAAAAACAAGCAGAACCCCAAATTGAATTTGGAGTATTAGAACTAAAAAGAGAGCTTCAGGCTCTCCGGATTCCCTGTTTTTCAGAACGGTTGAACTTATTTTCGGGGAACTCTTCGGAAAAGGCAATCTGTTTGGAAGTAAAAAAGGAATTACCTCCTGAAGGTTATGAAATCAAATGTGATGATTGCCTGATCCGTGTTACAGGTGGTAGCCCAACTGGCGTGATGTATGGCGCGCTAGATCTTGCTGAAACGATTCGATTTCATGGTCTTGAAGCTGTAGCAGATAAACGAGAAGAGCCGTTTCTAAAAATACGGGGTGTTAAATTCAACCTTCCATATGAACCCTATGCAGACGGCGACTTATTTCAAAAAAATAAAAAAGAATTAATGACCATTGACTTTTGGCGTGATTATATCGATTTTTTAGCCAAAAACCGTTACAATTGTTTAAGCCTATGGTCTGAAAATCCATTTGAAATGATGTTTCGGATTGGAAAATATCCGAAAACAACTTCTTATAGTGATACTGAACTTATTCATTTCCAAGATGTTTATCACTATATTTTTCGACACGCCAAAGAGCGAGGAATCGAAACGTTTTTATTTACCTGGAACATTCGGATTACGCCATCAATTGCAAAAGGGCTTGGATTGCCCGCTGAGCTTTCGGAGGAGGAAGATCCAAATGATAAACAGCGTGGACGCCGGGCTGTTATGCTGCGTCAAAGCAATGAAATTATCAAAGATTATTTCCGCGAAGCAATTAAAACACTTTTGATGACCTATCCAGATTTGACAGGACTTGGTACATCAAATAGTGAATCGCTTGTAGGAACGCCTGAGGAATGTGAAAGTTGGGTAACAGATACTTATTTGGAAGCTCTCAACGAAGTGCGTGCCAATATACCGTTTATCCATCGTACAAATATGTCAAACGGTACTATTGCCCAAAAAATGTTTCTTGAAAAATATTATGGAAATCGTAAATATATTAGTTGGAAGTATTCGAATGCGCATATGTATTCTCACCCTGTTCCTCAGTTTGAGAGATTATTTGACGCATGGGGAGTAATTGACCTAAGTAAAGTCAGATTCCTTTACACAGTGCGTAATGATGATTTTCATAATCTGCGTGGTTGTAACGCAGATTATATTGCCAAGTATATAAAAGGAATGAAAAAGCCCTACGTTGACGGTTTTTACTGGGGGGCAGATGGATATTTATGGGGAAAAGATTATCAACATCGTCCAGGTCTTCATCTTGCTGACACAAGGTATTCCTTTGAGAAAAACTGGGATCAGTTTGAAATGATTGGACGTCTAAGTTATAATCCTGATTTATCGGAAGCCCTTTGGAATGATAAATATGAGCAGCATTACGGAAAGAGTGGAAAAGCAATTCGCCGCGGTTTATCTGCGGCAATTGATAGCCTCTGTGCAATAAATCGCTTAATTTGGCTGAACTATGATTACCAGTGGCATCCCGAAAGCCTTCTTTCTGTAAATGGATTTCGTACCATTCTTGACTTTATGGATAGTTCCGCCATGCCGGGTATAGGAACGCTTGGAATGAAGGATTATCTTGATATGATGGAAAAGAGAGAATCTTTTGAAGGCGAAACACCTCCGGAAATTTTTTCTAAAATAAAAGCGAACCTTGAAGAAATTAAATGCAGCATTGATGAAATTGAGGCAAATGAATCCAAACCTATTGGAGAGCTCGCCTGTGTGTTGCTTGATTTAAAAGCGTGGAACGCTTTAGAAAATTATTATCTTTGTAAACTTCAAGCTGCGTTTAATCTTCTTTCCTATCAAAAATTTGGGAATATTACAGAAAAAAAAGAAGCTATTAATTTTTTGAAAAACGCTCTGGAGTTCTGGAAAAAGCTTTCTGAAATTGGAGCGTCCCATTTGCTGCCTTATAAAATGGGAAGGGTTAACCAATATTTTGGATGGAGTCTTTATACGGCAGAAGTAGAACATGATATTCAATTGGCACAAAAATTTAAATAAGAGCCTTTAATCTAATCAAAAGGGAGATATGGTTATATGAAAAAAGTAATTTTTACCGGGGCTGGCGTTGCTATTGTTACGCCGATGCATGCGGATGGAACCGTAAACTATGAAAAGCTGGGAGAAATTATCGATTTTCAAATCGAAAATCAGACTGACTGTATTGTAATCTGTGGAACTACAGGTGAGTCTGCTACACTGAATCACGAAGAACACGTTAAAGTTATTTCATATGCGGTCGAGCGGACAAACCACAGGATACCGGTAATGGCAGGTGCCGGAAGCAATGATACTGCTTACGCTGTTAAATTGTGTAAAGAGGCAAAAGAGGCTGGTGCAGACGCACTTCTTTCGGTTACCCCTTATTATAATAAAACATCACAGGCAGGATTAATTAGGCATTTTAATACAATTGCAGATGCCACTGATCTACCGATTGTCCTTTATAATGTACCATCAAGAACCGGTACCTGTATTGCGCCGTCTACCTATCTGGAGCTTTCCAAACATCCCAATATTGTTGCTACCAAGGAAGCTAGTGGCAATATCTCTGATATTGCCAAAACACGTGCCTTATGCGGCGACAATCTTCAGATGTATTCCGGTGATGATAATCAAATTGTTCCTATTATGTCTTTGGGTGGGATTGTGGTTATTTCGGTTCTTTCTAATATTCTTCCCCGGCAAACTCACGAAATCTGTAAGCTCTGGCTTGATGGAAAAACCAAAGAAAGCGCTGAAATGCAATTAAAATATTTAAATTTGATGAATGCAATGTTTATAGATGTAAATCCAATTCCTGTTAAAGAGGCAATGAATTTAATGGGAATGGAGGTTGGGCCTTGCCGTCTGCCTCTGGTTGGGCTTTCTGAAGCTTCGCATGAACAGCTTAGAAATACATTAAAGCAGTATCAATTAATTTGACAGAATCTGAGAGGAAAAAGAAGTGAAAAAGATTATTTTGTGTGGATGTAACGGAAAAATGGGGCGGGTAATTCGCAGCTGTATAAGTAACAGAGAAGATTGTACCATTGTTGCTGGCGTAGATATCACAGAGGATAATACCGCCGATTTTCCGATTTTTCATGAAATTGATGCATGCAAAATGGAAGCCGATGTGATTATAGACTTTTCTCACCCATCCCTTCTCCAGGATATTTTGGGTTTCTCTATAAGCCGCCGAATTCCCATTGTACTCGCTACAACAGGATATTCTGCTGAGCAAATTGAAGAAATTCACAAAGCTGCTAAAAAAACTGCAATATTCTTTACTTTTAATATGTCTTTGGGCGTGAATCTTTTAGTAGAGCTTGCCAAAAAGGCTACCCTAGTCCTTGGAGGACAATTTGATATAGAAATTATTGAAAAACATCATAATCAAAAAATTGACGCTCCAAGTGGTACTGCAATTATGCTGGCCAACGCAATCAACGAAGCGGGAGGCAATCAGTACCAGTATGTTTATGATAGACATTCTGTCGTAAAAAAACGTGATGCCAAGGAAATCGGAATTCATGCGGTTCGCGGAGGAACAATTGTTGGTGAACATGAAGTAATTTTTGCAGGACGTGACGAGATCCTTTCATTAAAGCATACCGCGATGTCAAAAGAAATTTTTGCTGTGGGGGCAATTAACGCGGCTATTTATATGTCTGGAAAGGAAACAGGCATGTATGCCATGCAAGATATGCTTTCCGACTGATCTAATTGGTATTTTGATTTGAAAAGGGGAATGGGCAATGAATCAATGGATTACCAAAATAACGCCTACTGAAGGTGTCACACTGATAACTCTGGAAGCGGTTCCTTCCAATATTGGCTTTTTATCCGATGTGTTTGGAGCAGTTTCTAATGAGGAAATCAATGTTGATATGATTTCGCAGACAGCTCCAACAGGAAATACTGTAACAGTTTCTTTTACTGTTTCAGATGATGATATGACCAAGGTTCTTTCCCTGATCAAAAAGGTGTCTGCCAAATACCCCAATATTCGTTCTCTTGTCAGCAGTTCTAATGTTAAACTTTCTTTATTTGGTGAGGCTCTTCCAGAGCATTTTGGTGTTGCAGCTCACGCCTTTAAGGCACTCAGCAAAAATGGAGTTGATATTTTACTGATCACAACTTCTGACGTAGATATTTCTATCCTGATTCCACAGGCTTCCTATGATTTTGCACTTGTAGCTCTGAAGGAAGCTTTCGGCATCTGAAAATAGTTGTGTCTTTTAAAAAATGTGGTATAATAGTAATAAATTTTAGTTTATTGCTATTATACCGTTTTTTGTGTGAATCGCTTTCACATAAGAAAGGAGAAGCTGTTTATGGAAAAAGGAAGAACAGTGCAAGCCGGCAGTTTAAAAATATCTGAAGATGTTATTTTAACCATTACCCGTCAGGCCGTTATGGATGTCCCGGGAGTTCACAGCCTTGCACAGGGGCGCTTTCGTTTAAAAGATTTTCTAGTGCATTCTGAAACGGATAACTCTATTAAAATCGTTTTGAATGTAGATGTCGCTCAGATCCACGTATCTGTAAATCTGGTTTACGGATATAAAATAAAGGAAGTTGCTCAACAAATTCAAGAAAATGTAAAAGCTACAGTGCAAAATATGACTGGAATTACCGTTTCCAAAGTAAACGTTTTCATAGCCGGTGTGGCCAAACAAGAAACAGTTTAAGGAGCTTTAATATGACAAGACGCCAGATGCGCGAAAATTGCTTTATCTTATTATTTGAACACGCTTTTTCGGAGTATACACCAGATGAAATTTTCGCTTTGGCTGCCGAGTGCGATGAAGTAAAACTGAATCATACGGTTAAATCTTATTATTTGGATATTATAGAACACTTATCTGAGATCGACAGGATTATTGAACGTAATTTAAAAAACTGGAACTTATCTAGGGTTTCAAAAGTAGCCTTATCGTTGATGAGATTGGCCGTTTATGAGTTATGTGTTCTTGGGGAGATCGATCCTGCTATTGTCATTAATGAAGCGGTGGAAATCGCAAAAACTTATTCTACACAGGAAGATGCCGGATATATTAATGGTGTTCTTGGAGCTGTTGTCCGGGAAATGGAAAATTAGACGATGGGGATTTATTTAGGACTTGACACCAGTAATTATTCTACTTCTATAGCAGTATACGACAGTGAAAAACAAAACTTTCAAATGTACCGACGCCTCTTGCCCGTTCCAGAAAACCAAGTTGGTTTACGTCAGTCAGACGCTGTCTTTTATCAT